>CAXEWB010000173.1:0-1814 GCA_963999835.1 uncultured Cellvibrionales bacterium
AAGTCCCTGTCCTAAGTTTCGTAAGTTCTCATTATCTGTACCACTCACTAGGACAATTAAAAACTGCACCACAACAACCACAAAAATTATCAAACGTGCAGCCATCAGCAAGAAAGTAAACAATAGCATGTAGGCAAACCGTATCCATGTTTCACTGTTGATCAGGGTCTTTTTAGTCATTTGCTGTCACCGTAAATTCAACGTCAGTATTTTGTTCAGCTAACATCATCATCTTTAGGGATTCAGATATAGAACGCTTATCATACATTGTAGCGTAAAGTGCTGAAGCCAGAGGCATATAAATAGCCAATTCATCGGCTTTCTGCTTAACCAACTTGGTTGTATTGACCCCCTCTGCGATCTGTCCGACACTGGCTATAGCCTGTTGTAGTGATTGACCTTTGCCAAGCTCTAAACCAACGCGAAAGTTGCGACTAAGTGGGGATGTGCAAGTAACATAGAGATCACCGACGCCACTCAAACCCAAAAAAGTTAACGGATTTGCGCCTAATTTAGCTGCAAATCGACTCATCTCGGCAAGACTTCTTGTCAACACCACACTCTTAGTATTTTGACCAGCATTGAGTGACTCAGCAATACCGGCGACAATGGCATAGATATTTTTAAGAGCACCAGCTAATTCAACCCCATAGCGATCATGGTTAGCGTAGACGCGAAAATATTTCGATACCAGTAAGTGTTGCACAGTGGTGCACAAATCAGAATTCTCACTTGCCACTACAGTGGCTGTAATTTGCATCTGAGCTATTTCAGCTGCGAGATTAGGCCCACTGATAACGCCTATGTCACACTGAGGTATAAGCTGCTCTAGAATCTGACTGGGGAGCATAAAGGTATCGGACTCAATCCCTTTAGCGGTACTTATCAAGAACGTGCCAGGTTTAAGCATATCTCTAGCCTCTTCTGCCAAGGACCTATAAGAACTACTAGGCACAGCAAAAAAAACCACATCCGCATTGGCCACAGCGGCATGTAAATCAGAACTTATCTGCAGTGATTGGCTGAGCTGGTACCCAGGTAAATAAGCTGTATTTTCACCACTTTGAAGAAGTCGCTTAGAATTTCTTTCACTGCGCATCCACAGAGTGACTGGGAACGCATTGGCTGCGACCATATTGGCAATTACGGTACCAAAACTACCTCCACCAAGCACTGCAACGTTTGTTATATTTTTTGTCAACTAAGAGTGCTCCATTTCAGTCTATTGGCATTTGTTGCGCATTATAGGTACTGATCAGGATGCTGTCAGCCCTATAAAATCAAAAGCGCCCTAGGGGGCGCTTTAAAGTGATCGACTGTGCAATGGAATTACTCAAACATCAGTTTATTGAGCTCTTGTACAAACTGAGCGGGGTTATCCAGTTGTCTACCTGCTGACAGTGCCGCTTGATCAAACAATACCGAGGCCAATCTAGCTGCTGAATCATCCTCTTTTACCTCAGCCAATTTAGTCACCAACGGATGCTCTGTATTGACCTCAAGAATGGGTTTCGAGTCTGGCACTGACTGACCAGCAGCCTGCATAATTTTGCGCATCTGCTCACCCATATCATGCTCTCCAACGACTAAACATGCCGGTGAACTTGTCAGACGATTGGTCGCTTTTACATCCTCGACACGCTCTCCTAGCAGGGACTTTATTCGTGTCAATAATTCATCATCCTGCTCAGGATCAGCCTTATCTTTGTCATTGGATTTTTTACTATCAGATTTTTTATCGTCACCGATAATTGCACTAAGATCTAACTCCCCACGAGCCACATCCTGAAATGATTTACCGTCAAATTCTGTCA
>CAXEWB010000174.1:0-4606 GCA_963999835.1 uncultured Cellvibrionales bacterium
GCCTCAGCATTGGAGGACAGATTGGGAGCAAAACCACCTTCATCACCCACTGCCGTGTTAAGGCCTTTGCTTACCAACACTTTCTTTAGGGAATGAAAAATTTCCGCACCCATTTTCAGGGCCTCGGCAAAACTTGTTGCTGACACGGGCTGAATCATAAATTCTTGAATATCCACATTGTTATCCGCATGTTCTCCACCATTGAGGATATTCATCATCGGCACTGGCATACTGTAACCAGTGGTTCCATTGACATCAGCTATATGGGCATAAAGCGGTATTTTTTTCGCCTGAGCTGCAGCTTTTGCTGCTGCAAGGGAGACCGCCAGAATAGCATTGGCACCCAACACTTCTTTGTTGGCAGTGCCATCAGCCTTAATCATCGCCTCATCAAGTGCCCGTTGATCAGTCACATCTTGACCCACCAACAATGTCTTGATTGTAGTGTTAATGTTGGCGACCGCCTTCAAAACACCCTTACCAAGATAGCGTGTCTTATCACCGTCCCTTAACTCTAGCGCTTCTCGGGATCCTGTTGATGCACCTGAGGGGGCGCAGGCGGTGCCGACAATTCCATTATCCAGAACCACATCCGCTTGTATCGTGGGATTGCCCCGTGAATCCAAAATCTCGAATGCTTTGATATCAGCGATATTACTCATTTACTCGTTACTCCATGGGATTGGTTTATTGCAGCACGTGCCACTATGCAATGGTTAAAATTTATATCACGTCTTTCATTAAGTTATTTCTAGGTCAACTTGGGATTTAACAAGATCGTCAAAGGCTTTCATCTGCTGTAAGAAAGGCTCAAGTTTGTCCAATGGTAATGCGCTTGGACCGTCACACTTTGCCTTATCAGGGTCTGGGTGAGACTCCAAAAAGAGGCCAGCTATACCAATAGATATGGCCGACCGACCCAGTTCCGCCACCTGATGGCGGCGCCCACTCGAAGCGGCGCCCATGGGATCTCGACATTGCAGTGCATGAGTAACATCAAAGATCAATGGCAATCCTGCACTCACCTCTTTCATGGTTCGAAAGCCCAGCATATCAACCACTAAATTATCATAGCCATAACAGGATCCACGCTCACAGAGCATGATTTTTTCATTACCGCACTGGCGAAACTTATCGACAATATTACCCATCTGACTGGGGCTCAGAAACTGCGGTTTTTTGATATTTATTACTGCATCGGTCGCGGCCATAGCAGCCACTAAATCAGTTTGACGGGCAAGAAAAGCGGGCAACTGCAAAACATCACAGACCTCAGCCGTTGGCTTTGCCTGCTCAGGCTCATGGATATCAGTGATAACCGGCACCCCAAAAGTCGCCTTAACTTCCTGAAGTATCTTTAAGCCCTCGTCAATGCCTGGGCCACGAAAAGAGTGGATTGACGAGCGGTTAGCCTTATCAAAGGAGGCCTTGAACACATAGGGTAGGGCCAACTTTTGTGTCACTTGAACATAGGCCTCAGCCACCTGCAAGGCCATATCCCGAGACTCGAGGACATTCATGCCACCAAATAAGGTCATTGGCGCGTTGTTGGCAACCTCAAGTGAGGCAACTTGAATTGATACTGATTCCATAACCTAACTACCTTTATGCCGTCGCTGATAGGCCGAGGCGGCGGCAACAAATCCCTGAAACAGCGGATGTCCGTCGCGGGGAGTGGAGGTAAATTCTGGGTGGAATTGGCTGGCAAAGAACCAGGGGTGATCCGGTAATTCTACCGTCTCAACCAATGTCTTATCGTAAGATAGACCACCGATCACCAGTCCGGCCTCTTTAAGTTGCGGTAAAAAATTATTGTTCACTTCATAACGATGACGATGGCGCTCTTCAATACGATTACTACCATAAATCTTGTGCGCCATTGAGCCTGCCACTAGATGACAAACTTGCGCACCCAAACGCATGGTTCCACCCAGGTCACTGTATTCCGATCGCTGCTCTCTGTTACCGTGCTGATCAACCCACTCCTCTATCAGACCCACAACTGGATGGTTAGTGTCAGGGTTAAACTCAGTGCTATTGGCGTCTTTCAAGGCGCATACATTGCGCGCATACTCAATGACAGCTATTTGCATGCCAAGGCAAATACCTAGATAGGGTATGTTATTTTCCCTGGCTGTTTTTACGGCAAAAATCTTTCCTTCAGTACCTCGGGTACCAAACCCACCAGGCACCAAAATGGCATCGGCACCCTCAATCAATGAGTGATCATCTTGTAGTAGCTCAGAGTCAATATAGCGAATTTTTACCTTGGTCTTATTGTGAATGCCTGCATGAATCAGCGCTTCGGTCAAGGACTTGTAGGCATCCAATAACTCCATGTATTTGCCCACCATAGCAATGGTTACCTCTCCCTTAGCATTGAGCTGATTATCGACCACCGCATCCCACTCTTCCAAGTTGGCCTCAGGATTTTGTAGATTAAAGTGATCCAGCACATACTGATCAAGACCCCACTCATGAAGCATACGCGGAACCTGATAGATGGTTTGGGCATCCATAACTGGTATTACTGCTCTTTCTGCCACATTGGTAAATAGGGAGATCTTCTTACGCTGGGACTCTTCTAATTCAACTTCAGATCGGCACAGCAATACATCGGGCTGAAGACCGATTGAGCGCATCTCTTTCACCGAGTGCTGGGTGGGTTTTGTTTTAGTCTCACCAGCCGAAGCAATATAGGGCACCAACGTAAGATGCAATAACAGGGCCCTTTGATGACCTAACTCAACTTTTAGCTGGCGTACTGCCTCCAAAAAAGGCTGGGACTCAATATCACCTACGGTCCCACCAATTTCCACTACTGCAATATCATGGTCACCGGCACCGGCATAAACCCGTCGCTTGATTTCATCGGTAACATGGGGAATTACCTGTACGGTACCACCCAAGTAGTCGCCACGACGTTCACGACGCAATATCGTCTCGTACACTTGGCCAGTGGTAAAATTATTGTTCTGGGTCATCTTTGAACGCAGGAAGCGCTCATAATGCCCCAAGTCCAAATCTGTCTCTGCTCCATCTTGAGTGACATACACCTCACCATGCTGAAATGGACTCATGGTCCCCGGATCGACATTGAGATAGGGATCGAGCTTAAGAATGGTGACGTTTAGACCTCGCGCTTCTAAAACAGCTCCAAGGGAAGCCGCCGCGATACCCTTACCCAGTGAAGAGACCACACCGCCAGTAACAAAAATAAAACGCGTCATAAAGACCCTGTCCAGATCGGAATTAATTTAGCTCTCTTTGGTAGGCAATTTGGTCGATAGTGAAGAAATTCTGCAACTGGCAAACTTGTAATCAGACCCAGACCCATCCCATGAAAGATGGGTTAGTAAATTACCACAAAGGGCGTCTCTATGCCACACTGATCTAATGCGCTTGGACCTGCCATATAATTTTTAGGCCCGGTTCATCGGTTGTGGCACTCCAGCCATCACAAACCCACAGATCAGCTACAGCAACTAATGTATTTTCAACGTACAAGAGAGGAATTTTATCCCGCCACCAAGGTGGAACAGCATACTCTTGAAGCAGCTTTTTCAAACTATTGGAATGCACCCTGTCAACGGGCTTACAGCGCTCACCGCCCTGACGATAGCGCACCTCTATGGGCCCTATATCAGCTTTAAGGCCGAAACCCGTCACTTTTTTAAAATCCAATACAGACTTGTCCTTTAGTGAAAGTGGACCCTGCATAGACCATTGCATCTTCAGTTGTCTGTCAAAATTATTATCCTGTACTCTAAGCAAATACAGGCGACCCTGATAGCGCGTCCAACATAGAGATTGCCAAACCACCTCTGGCACAGAATCATCACGTGCATCAACGACGGACTGTAAAACCTCATCAATAATTTTGTGCCCTGGAAGAACTGATTCACTGTTGAGGGACCAGTGCCGTAAAATATTTCTTTGTCTCAGCGCGGGTAGTGTTTTGAATCTGTCTAGGGCAATTGAGATTCCACCATGCTCTTCTCTTTGCTCGAGATCTGACAAGTCACATGAAGCTATTTCGACGGCAAGTTGTTCTGAATGATTGCACAGCTCAGCGCTCTTTTGCAGAGACTGGGTGTAATCTGACCAACGCTGGGCTATTATCGGCAGTACGTTATTGCGCAAAAAGTTCCGGTCAAAGCTATTATCTTGATTGCTTTCGTCTTCTATCCATTTGAGTTTTAACTGCTTAGCGCGTTCAACCAGTTGTGACTTTGACCAACTCAAGAATGGCCTGATGAGTGTGCCTGATCCAATGGGGCGACAACTGGACATGGCGGATAATCCTTTGGGGCCTGAGCCACGCAATAACCGATACAGCACTGTCTCCGCTTGATCATCGGCGTGATGAGCCAGGAAAAGTATACCTCCGGGCTTAATAAGCTCCTCAAAGACCGCGTAACGTTGCTCTCTAGCAGCAGCCTCGACCCCTTGACCTGAAGTTTTAACCTGCACTTTCTGTGTGTAAAAGTTAACGCCAAGTTTTTCACAGACACTAGCCGTTGATTGTTGCCAGTGATCGGCATCAACTGATAATCCATGGTTAATATGTACCGCAGTAATCAGACTGGGATCAATCCGCTGACAC
>CAXEWB010000175.1:0-8267 GCA_963999835.1 uncultured Cellvibrionales bacterium
AAATAAAATTTTAAAAGGTTACCCGAACACTCAATACATTAAGACATACTATTAACAGATTCTCCTTGCTCTGCTAGACTTTCAATACTAACTTTTATGGCAATCATCGTGCTTCAACGCCTTAGTAGATTCTTCAATCGCAAATCACACAAATCTGACCCTAAACGAGTTGAGAAAACTCAAGATCACAATCTCAATGCGCACCAAATATGTCCAAAGGCACTCCAAGTGGTCCGCGTACTGCAGGACAATAAATACCAAGCTTTTTTGGTTGGAGGCTGTGTTCGAGACTTATTGATAGGAAAAAATCCAAAGGATTTTGATGTTGCAACCAACGCTAAGCCCTATGAGATAAAATCTCTATTTGGGCGCGCACGAATTGTTGGTCGGCGTTTCCAGATTGTACACGTCCAGTTTGGCAGAGAAATTATTGAAGTCACCACATTTCGCTCCAACTCAACTGATAAGACATCATCCTCTCATGCTAAACGCCATCTCAAGCAATCCAAAACTGGCGTGCTAACAAGGGATAATGTATTTGGATCAATTAAAGAGGATGCTCAGCGCAGAGATCTCACTATCAATGCTATTTACTATGATCCCATTGATAATTCGCTGCATGATTTTTGCCAGGGGTTAAAAGACCTAAAGGACCAAAAAATACGCATTATTGGTGAACCCGATCAAAGATATCGAGAAGATCCTGTAAGATTACTGCGGGTGTTACGATTCGCCGCTAAATTAAATTTTACCATTGAACCATTAACCCTGAGACCATTGAAGAAAATGGCGCAGAACTTATCTCATATTTCAGCACCGCGCCTGTTTGATGAGACTTTAAAACTATTTATGGGTGGAGAGGGCTTGGCCACCTTTAAATTGCTTATGGAATTTGGCCTTTTTGCTGTGATCATGCCACAAACAAACCGAATTATTGGACGCGATAACTCTTTTGCCCTGCGTTTAGTGGAACAGGCATTTAAAAATACAGACTTGCGCATTCATCACAATCAGAGAGTGACACCCGCTTTTATCTATGCGGCCCTGCTTTGGCCGTCTGTTCAACAACTGGCATCCAGTCTTCAAAATAAAGGTCAATCACCCTCAATAGCTATGAACAGGGCGGCCAATGAAGTCATTGCCAATCAGATCCCCATTACTGCTATTCCGAGACGCTTTACCACCACAATGCGGGAAATTTGGTCATTACAACTGATGCTTCCCAGAAGGAATGGACAGCGAGCAAAAAGGCTCTCTGAGCATCCGCGCTTTCGAGCCGCGTATGATTTTGCACTATTGAGAGAGCAAGCAGGGGAAAATCTTGATGGATTGGGAGATTGGTGGACAAAATATCAACAGGTCAATGAGTTTGAGCGACAAGAGATGGTGGAAAAACTGGGTGCTCCTCAACGAAAGCGATCACGACAGCGGCGAAGGAAGTCCAGAATCAACTGATGATTGAGGTTTATGTAGGGTTGGGCAGTAATCTGGGCGGCGAGATTGCCAATGTCTTCTTAGAGCCAAAGGCACAGCTTGAGCAAGCTTTAATCACAATCTCAGAGCATCGACAAATCGAGCTTATACAGACCTCCAGCTTTTATCGAACAGCCGCGATTGGCCCAGGGAAACAAGCGGATTACATAAACGCTGTAGCTATGCTAGAGACTAATCTATCAGCCTATGCGCTACTGGACTTCTTACAATCCATAGAAAATCAACAAGGGCGAGTGCGCACACAGAGATGGGGACCGCGAACGCTCGACTTGGATATTTTGTTATATGGCCAGTTAATTGAAAATAGCGATCGCCTCATCATTCCTCATCCAAGACTTCACGAGAGAGCCTTTGTGCTTGCCCCAATGGCTGAAATAAATCCCGAATTAACTATAGCAAATAGAGAAAATATCACTCAGCTATTGGCAAATTGCTCCACGCAGGGTATCTTGAAATTGTCTGACGTTTAAATAACAAAACCTTCAAGCGGAGACAGTAGTGCTTACAGCTATCATCAACGAGATTGATACAGATTCACTTTCTATACCCAGTTATATCGCCATAGAGGGTCCAATAGGTATTGGCAAGACCACGTTGGCTAATCGCTTGGCTGAAACCTTTAACTACGACACATTGCTCGAAGATGCAGATGAAAATCCATTTCTCGAGCGCTTTTATCAAGATCGACGGATCAACGCCTTGCCAACCCAGCTATTCTTTTTGTTCCAACGTATGCGAAAACTTCAAGATCTGATGCAGGGAGAATTATTCCAACAGGTTCGTGTCTCAGACTTCCTGATCGAAAAAGATCCTCTATTTGCCAGAATTACTCTTGATGATGACGAGTATCGCCTGTATCAAGCCGTGTACGATAAAATCATTGAAGAGTTACCAAAACCAGACTTGGTGATTTATTTACAGGCGCCAACCGAGATTCTTTACCAACGGGTCCAGCGACGTGGCAACCCGATGGAGCGCAATATAGAGTTAGCTTATCTTCAGCAATTGAACGATGCCTACACAAAATTTTTCTACAATTACGATGATACACCTCTACTGATCGTCAATACTGAGGAAATAAATCTTGCTCAAGGGGATGAGGATTATCATAGTTTAGTGAAGTACATACTGGGTGGATTTTCCGGACGCCACTATTACAATCCTCACCCACTCCAATAGCTAGATCAAAAGACTATAGTGTTACAATGCTTTCAATAATTCTGTTATTAAATGATATGAGTGTCTATCGCTATGGGAACTACAACCATTGATAATCTAAAGACATTAAAGGCAAAGAAGCAAAAATTTGCTGTGCTTACTGCCTATGACTACAGCTTTGCCGCTATGATTGAGGCCGCTGGAATAGAGGTAACCTTAGTGGGTGATTCTCTGGGTAATGTTATACAGGGTCAGGATACAACCATTCCTGTGACCGTTGACGAAATGGCCTATCACACCGCCGCTGTCAAACGCGCTGTTAAAAATTCTTTGCTTATTACCGATATGCCCTTTATGTCGTACAGCACTGAAGCTCAGGCTATGGATAACGCTGCAGAGCTCATGCAGGCAGGTGCGCAAATGGTAAAGCTAGAGGGCGGTGAGTGGCTTGCTGATACTGTCTATGCACTGACTGAGCGAGGTATTCCTGTATGTGGTCATGTAGGTCTAACGCCGCAATCAGTGTTTAAATTGGGTGGCTATAAAGTACAGGGCAAAAATCAAATGGCTGCAGAGAAAGTGCTTACGGAGGCCAAAACACTTGAGCAAGCTGGCGCAGACTTGATAGTTGTAGAATGTGTGCCCACAGCGCTGGGCAAGGAGCTGGCTCAATCATTAGACATTCCTGTCATAGGCATTGGCGCCGGTCCTGACACTGATGCTCAAGTTTTAGTACTGCATGACATGCTAGGCATTTCTAAAAAATCACCCAAGTTTTCAAAGAACTATATCGAGCAGTGTTCCAACATCCAAGAAGCTATTAGTGCCTTTGGAGAGGAGGTACGCAGTGGTACCTTTCCCAGTCCAGAGCACTGTTTTAATTAGACTATCACTTCAGAAAACACAACTATGACCAATACTGATTCCGTTTATCAATTTAATGTGCCCACTAGTGGCGGCGATGAAAAATCTCTCGCCGACTATCAGGGTAAAGTGCTACTAATTGTCAATTCAGCCAGTCAGTGTGGATTTACACCTCAGTATAGGGGGCTACAGTCGCTCTATGATCAATACGCTGACAGTGGATTGGTAATCATAGCCATGCCCTGCAACCAATTTGGCGGACAAGAACCTGGCAGCAATGCTGAGGTACAAGAATTTTGCCAGTTAAATTACGGCTTAAGCTTTCCTGTGATGGGCAAAATAGATGTGAAAGGTACAGCACAGCATCCACTTTATGCTTACCTTACCAGTCAAGCCGGTGGTTTAATCTCTGCTGCTATCAAATGGAATTTCACGAAATTTCTTATTGATCGTCAAGGACAGGTGGTGGAACGCTTTGCGCCAATCACTAAACCTGCAGATATTGCTCAGCATATAGAAAAGTTGCTTTAGCTGACTCTATATACCGCTAGCTACCATCAGCTAGTTTGCTAAAGTATTTTTGCGCCGCTTGATTGACCTTTGGGGCCAAATAAATAGCCGAGATCATGGTAGGAATTGCCATGGTTGCATAACTGCCCAATATTAGGCCGTTGACTGTATCCATTGAGGCAACGGCCCCACCGACAATCAAAAGGATATACAGGGGCGTATAATATTTACGATTCTGCGCACCAAATAGAAATCCCATGGCACGCGTGCCGTAGAACCACATAGTAATCATGGTTGAAAAACTCAACAATCCAACCATTAGCAACAGCAAGTAAATACCAAGTACAGGATAAGCTTGCTCAATAGCCCGGGCAGTTAATGTCACTCCCGAGATATCCGAGCCCGACTGCCAAACGCCTGTCACTAAGATGATCAGTGCAGTGCAGGTACAGACTATCAATGTATCCACTACTGGACCTAGCATTGCCACCAGCCCCTCTCGAATAGGCTCTTGCGTCTTGGCCGTTCCATGAGCCATTGATTCTGTGCCAACACCCGCCTCATTAGAAAAAGCACCTCGACGTACCCCGATGAGAATCACTGTTGCAATTGAACCGCCAGCGACCGCTTCTCCAGTAAAAGCGTCACTGATAATCAGCAGTAACATAGAAGGAATGTCTGACAAGTGGTTAACTAAAATACCCACCGTCATGGTTAAGTAAAGCGCAACCATTGCAGGAACCAGACGAACCGTCAAACGCCCTATTCTTTGGATTTGACCAACAATAACGACTGTTACCAAGATTGCGATAAGAGAGCTGGCTAGCAAATCAAAGATAAAGTGATCATCAGCGGAAGCCAGACCTGACGGGACTGCAATAACATCTCTGAGCAGTTGTATAAATTGATTTGCCTGAAAAATTGGTAGTGCACCGATCATACAGGCTGCGGCAAAAAGTGCGGCCAGTGGATACCAGCGCTTACCCATGCCCTCCATAATGACATACATCGGACCACCCTGCAGCACACCCTCGGAATCTGTAGTACGGTACATCACCGCCAGAGATGCGGTATAAAACTTTGTCGCCACCCCTACAATTGCCGTGACCCACATCCAAAATACAGCACCAGGCCCGCCAACACTTATAGCAATGGCAACACCGGCTATATTGCCTAAACCCAGCGTGCCGGAGAGCGCAGTTGATAAAGCCTGTGCATGGGGAATATGGCCAGGATCGCTGGGATTACTATGCTTACCCCTAACCAAATCAATAGCATGTGAGAAGTATCTATAAGGTTTAAACCCCGAGAAAACAATAAAAAATAAACCGCCACCCACAAGAAGGACGACCAATGGCGTACCCCACATGACGTCAGCCCATTGATTGAGGGCGTGCTCTAGGAATTGAAGATTTTGCACTTCGTCAGGATTACCCTTTAAATCAGCACTTACGAGGTAGGTTTAACATACAGCACAAGACTGTGACCCACCAATTGATAGCCCTTTTCAGTAGCGATTTTTTCTTGCAACGCTTCTATCTCAGAATTGTGAAATTCAATCACTTTACCCGTTTCGGTACACACCATATGATCGTGGTGTTCTCCGCGATCCAACTCATAGACAGCTGGACCGGAATCAAAATTATGTCTCTCTACCAAACCGGCTGCCTCAAATTGCGTTAGCACTCGGTATACAGTCGCTATACCCACATCCTCACTGGCATCTCGCAGAGATTGATAGATATCCTCCGCCGTCATATGCCGATCTGAAGCCCTCTCTAAAATTTCTAAGATTTTTAGTCTGGGTAGTGTTACTTTTAGACCTGCTTTTTTAAGTTCATTATTCTCAGTGGCCATAAGTTTTGCTTCTCTAAACTGGGATCATTAGTTATTATCACCAATTGTTTAACGAACTGGAAGCCCATCAATGCGAATAGCCACCGTATGCCTTTTAAGCCTGTGCTTTTTTACCTTTGGATGTAGCTGGATAGCATTCCCTGGTATTCATAAAGTGGATGTTCAACAAGGCAATATAGTCAATCAAGAAATGATTGATAAATTGTTGCCTGGAATGACCAAATCTCAGGTTCAGTTCGTTCTGGGCACACCACTTGTTACCGATACGTTTAATCAAAAACGCTGGGATTACTTATACAGCCGAGTAAATTCAAGTGGTCAAAGGTCTGAAGAACAGGTAACTATATTCTTTGATGAGCAAGGAAAGCTGATGCGCATGACGGGTGACTATTTGCCCACGTCTGCGCAAGCGGAACAGTAGCACGCTCTACACCTCGCATTAGCCCGCAACCATTATTGTTCTTTCTGGGCTTTGGCTTGCTCGGCACGCCGGCGTCTCACCTCTTTGGGATCAGCGATAAGGGGTCTGTAGATCTCAACCCTGTCTCGAGACTTGAGCTCATAGTCAGCAGGTCCTGCCAATCCTTTGCTGCCTAGTACTTGGGAAAAGATACCGATCTGGGCATTTTCAAGCTCGATTTCTGGGAAGATTTCTACTATTCCTGATTGTCTTACAGCCTCTAATGCAGTGGTACCCACAGGCACGGAGAGAACCTTTAGCTCCTGTCTTTCAGGCAGAGCATAGGCTACTTCGACCGTAATGTCCGATTTATTTACTGCCATTATTTTCTCCATTCAAAACATCATTGGCGCGCCGACAGAGAGAGTCAACGAGATTGCTCGCTACCCCAGAGAACAATCCGCTTGCAGCCAGACTAAGGCTACGACTACTAAATTCAAATTCTAAATTAAGAGAGACCTTACAGGCATCTTCACTGAGTGGCGCAAATAGCCACACTCCTTTTAACCGATTAAATGGACCATCCTGTAAATACATCTCGATACTTGAATAAGGGGTCAACTTATTACTGGTGGTTAAGTTGACCTGAACACCCGCCTTTCGTAACTGTAGCATTGCCATCATGCTTTGATCAGTTTGCTCAATGATTTCAGCGCCATAACAGCCCTGCATAAATTCTGGATAGCTAGCGACATCGTTCACCAGTTCATACATGGCTCGGGCAGAGTGATTGACCAATGCTGAACGATTAATTGTTGGCACAGTCCCACCTCAGATAAAAAATTGTCATCAATATCCCTTATTCTAAACAATCGTTGAATTGTAACCACATCTACCAAGCTTACCTAGAGCAGAGGCCATTATTTCGCATAGGTAGCGTTAAATCGTTAATATGCGTCCTCTCCGCTCCATTAACTGGTGAAAAAAGCAGTGCTAAACGTATAATCTTAGCTATGTCCAAGAAAAAGCCCAAGCAGCCGTCAAATACCATTGTCCTTAATCGCAAGGTACGGCATGACTACTTTATCGAAGAAAAATTCGAGGCTGGCGTGGTTCTAAATGGCTGGGAAGTAAAAAGCCTGAGAGAGGGAAAAGTAAACCTCACCGATACCTATGTAATGATAAAAGACCGGGAAGCCTGGTTGCTGGGCACTAATATCACACCACTCAGCACCGCTTCGACCCATTATGTCACTGAGCCAACACGCTCGAGAAAGCTATTATTAAATCACCGTGAATTAAAAAAACTCGAAGATGCAGTTAAACAAAAGGGACGAACCTGCGTCTGTACGGCTCTCTACTGGAAAGGTCATCTGGTAAAATGTGAAATTGCCTTGGCAAAGGGCAAAGCGGCCTATGACAAGCGAATGGACTCAAAGGAACGCGACTGGGATCGTCAGAAACAACGACTCATGCGCCACTCCTAGGATCACTTCTTTGGTGGTTGCAACCAGTCGCTATCCGGCATAATGCAAGGTAGTTTTTTGTCCAATAATTTTTCGATTGGCTCCAACAGAAAAGCATCATCTTCGCAGGCAAAACTAATTGAGGTACCAGTCTTACCCGCTCGACCAGTTCGGCCAATACGATGAACATAATCCTCAGGCTCCTCGGGCAGCGTGAAGTTTATAACATGGCTGACGCCGTCAACATGAATTCCACGACCAGCGACATCTGTCGCCACCATTACATTTAAACGACCTGATTTAAAGGACTCAAGCGTTTTAATTCGACGATTCTGGGGTACGTCACCGGACAACAGACCCACCTTAAAGCCACCTTTCTTGAGTTTGTCATGGAGATCACGACAAATATCGCGGCGGTTAGCAAACACCATCACCGAATCCACATTATCTGCAGTCAAAATATTCTGCAACAAGACAAATTTCTCATCGGCCGTGGTGATAAAGATTTTTTGCTCAAC
>CAXEWB010000176.1:0-5865 GCA_963999835.1 uncultured Cellvibrionales bacterium
CTCTCCTAGGGCACGTTTCAACACATTTTCAACATAGTCGGTGGTACCCAGACCAAGATTCGTCTGTTTTTTAATCGTGGCGACAAATTCATCCAATACTACATTAACCGCTTCTTGAGAGAGATCGGCTACACCCACCATGGCGCCACCCAGTGCCTGAACTTCACGGGGGCTTAAGAAGCGAATAATGTCTGCTGCCTGTTGCTCACCTAAAAGAAGCATTATCACTGCGGCTCTCTCAGTTGAGGTCATGGTATCTAATTCAGCTTGAAGTGCCTCAGAGATAGGTACCTCTTCGGTTGTTTCGTCGATTGTCTGTTCGTTAGCATCTGCCATTGGTATATCTCCCAACCAAGCTTAAATTGGCTTGATCATTTTCTTAAGAACGTTGGCCACACGACCTGAGTCTTCAGCTACCAGTAAGCGCACCAGAGCCACCTTATCATCGTACGTGTTTGCCGTATCCAACATATCTGCTGAGATAGTTGATTTTTTCGGTTTCAACTTAGCTTTAATATCTTCTAGCGATTCATCATCACCTAATTCAATCATATCAAGCTCTTCCTGCGTCAATTCACCATCCTTCAATGCTGCAGGCCCCTGATCATCAACTTCATCAATATCGGGTAAATAAGACTTAATTACTGGCCTTACCACAATCAGTAGCAGTGCAATGAAAGCTAGCATAGCGCCCAAACCCTTGATGATGCTAATGACTTGTGGGCTCTCGTACCAGGGTAGCGAGGTATCAATTATTGAAGGCTCATCAAACACAGCAGATACAATAGTAACCACGTCACCGCGCTCTGCATCGAAGCCAACAACACCCTTCACAAGGTCAGTAAATCGCTCAAGCTGGATTTCACTGAAGCCAGCATTTGATTCTGTGGCCTCACTGTCTGGGTCTGCGCTACTCGAGGTGGCCGCTAATTCATTGATCACCACAGCCACAGAAACACGCTCCAATTTGCCCCCTTGATGCTTCACATGTCGCACTGCTCGGTCAATTTCATAATTACGCGTTGTTTTATTGCTGAAAGTGCCAAGCGTCTGTGTGTCCTCAGTTGCTGATAACTGATTGCCTATAACAACTTCGTCCTCCGTTGGCGGGGTATTGGTGGTGGCGCCTGGGACACCTGCTGCTGGGCGATTATTGCCACGCTCAACCATAAGGATTTCCGAGCGAGCTCTAGGGCCATTATTGTTACCATCATACTCTTCAAACGTCGACTCAATTTGTGTAAAGTCAATTTGTAAATCTACCTCGGCGCGAACATTTCCCTCACCAAGTACGGATGTCAGCATCGCATCAATGCGATTGCGATATGTCTCCTCCAGTCGTTGTTTGTGCTCCATTTGCACAGAGCTTAATTGCATGGAATCAAAGCTGTTGGCGTCTGTGAGTAACTTTCCTCTCTGGTCTACTACAACTACATCTTCCGCCGCTAAATACGGGATACTGGAGGCCACAAGATGAACAATCGCTTCCACCTGCGATGAAGATACCACTCTTCCCGGGCGTGGTGTTACCACCACCGAGGCTTTAGCTGGGGTTCGGTTGCGTACAAATACACTTTGCTTAGGTGACGCGAGGTGAACCCGTGCGCTCATAACTGTCACAATTTGTGTAATACTGCGAGCCAGCTCCTGCTCCATTGCCGAGGTATAACGAACCTGCTCCATAAACTGACTGGTGGTCATCGACGCATCAGTGTTTAAGGATTCCATACCGCTCGTAGCGCCACCCTGAGGTAAGCCGCGCGAGGCGAGGAAGATCCGTGCTTCATGGTACTTACTGTCGGGAACCGTTAGCTCGCCAGTATTAGTGTCAATTTTCGCTTTAAAGTCACTGCTTATAAGTGCCTCATAGGCTGCCTGTCTGTCGGCTTCGGAGAGGCCGGGGTAAACGGTTCTATGAGGCGGTTGCTGTAACCACAGGTAAGCAATAATAAATACAGCTGCCGTCAACAGCGTTACGATTGCTGGCATAGAGCGTCGCACTGCTGGCTGCTTCAAAATCTCACTGGGACTGGGAAAAGAACCCCTAGTTGTAGGTGCGCCCTCAGGCTGAACTGCCGACGCCGCTGGGGGTTGAACAACTGCCTGCTGAGCTTTCTCAGCCGGCGCTCTTTCAACCGATCCCGTATTAACCGCTTGGTCAGGGTTCGCAAGTTCGCTTGGATTTGCTACTGTAGTTGCCATATCAATTATCTCTTTTCAGTCGTTATACTGGCATACTCATGATTTCTTCATATGCTTTCAGTACTTTATTTCTAATCTGTAAGGTTGCCTCAAAGGCCAGTGAGGACTTTTGCATGGACAACACCACATCAGTCAGTGGTATATCTTCTCCACGCTCGTAGGCTGTTCGCATGGCCTTGGCCGCTTGCTGAGTGGCATTGACCTCGCGCAGTGCTGTTTTCACACTGTCAGTAAAATCAACTGCGTCTGTTGTTTTAGTTACACTGTGAGCGTCTGGCTGCAGATTGACGCCAGCAGAAGCCTGAGCCTGATACTCACGTATCTGACTTAGAACAGACTCAATATTGCTTAAATTAGTTGGATTCACCATTGATTTATCTCCAGTAGTCATGTGCTAGCGCGCGTAGGCTTTTGTCACAGCCACACCCTGTTCACGAAGTTTTTGTAATTTATGCCTCAGTGTTCTGGGGCTGATGCCAAGCATTTCAGCGGCCTGACTTCGACTGCGAGTAGATTGCAGAGCGGCCATAATGGTTTGGCACTCACTATTTTTCACTGCTTGATTCAGGTCATCTGCCATCGCAGTATCGCTGGGAGAACTCGCTAGCATCGAATAATCTGAGGATTGGTAGGTCTGATCCTGGGGTATTTCTTGAGGTCTCGCAAAACCCTGTGGTGCCTGTTGATCGATAGTCGACAGATCATCAAAAATGAGGTGTTCGGCATCTATGGTGCTCTGATCACAGAGAATCAACGCTCTGGTTACCACGTTTTGTAATTCCCTGACATTACCAGGCCAGTTGTGCGCAACCAATGCTGCTTTTGCACTGTCGGTGACAACAATACTGGTGCCAGTATTTGATTCCTGTTGAATAAATTGATCAACTAGCGGCAGAATGTCACCCGGCCGCTCTTTGAGATGGGGTAAAGTCAGTTTAAAAGCGCTTAACCTGAAATACAGGTCCTCTCTAAAGGAACGCTGAGCTATAGCCTCTTTTAAATCGCGGTTGGTAGCTGCTATTACTCGCACATCAAGATCAATGGATTTTTGGCCACCCAGACGCAACACACAGCGCTCTTGCAGTGTTCGCAGTAGCTTGGCCTGTAAGTGGAATGACATCTCGCCAATTTCATCAAGGAATATGGTTCCTCCCTGTGCTTGCTCAAAGAGCCCAATTTGAGTTTTTGAAGCACCGGTAAAAGACCCTTTCTCATGCCCAAATAACATATCCTCAATAAGGTTTTCCGGCATCGCCGCACAATTGCAGGCTACAAATGGGCCCTTATGTCGCGCCGATGAATCATGAAGTACACGGGCCAGGACCTCTTTACCGGCTCCGGTTGGGCCGGTCAAAAGGACACTGACATTGGCCGTTGCAACCCTTTCTGCAAGCGCTAACAACTTGCGGCTGAGCGGATCGGCAAAGACAAAGGTTGGCTGTGGTTTTGGCGCCGCTACCATTTGCTGCACAATAGATGTCCAGGTATCGGCATCTTGATGATCCGTTGGTACAACACTCGTGATACCCTGCTTCACAACCTCCATGCCAAGCTCAAATTCCTCCCGCGCTACTCGCGCGACAATGGGTAGCTTGAGACTGAGCGTATTGATTCTGTTTTGAAGTTGTTCGATGGCATCAACATTAGCGTAAACATGCATAACCAATATATCAGCATCGATGAGATCCTCATTGGATAAATCATCGGGCGGGATATGCCGCACAACTAAGCCACTATGCGCAAACTCACGAATAGTCTCTTCACAGAGCCTATCTGCCGAATCTGACCACAAAACTGTGTATCTATTTTTTTTTGCCACTTTGTACCCTTTCTATGTTGCTTTGCCACTTTTGTTATTAATTTGGAGGTAGCAAATAGCATGCCAAATAAAATTATCTATATAATTCAATAGGTTATAAAAATAGCGGCAAGAAAGTGTCGATTTTTTGCCGGTGGCAAAAGTCGAGTTATTGACACAGGACAGTAACTTTAAGGATGTAGATTTAGCGCAGAGTGGTAACGCCTAATCAGGCTTCGGTTAGCTGGCATTAGAGAGCCCGTATTTATTGATTTTCTCAATCAGTGTTGTGCGCTGTAAGCTCAGTAGCCTTGCAGTTTTGGACACATTGCCCTCGGCACGAGTCAATGCTTGTTTGATCAGATTGCGCTCAATTTCAACCAAATGTTCCTTTAATTGCAGGCCATCTTCTGGAAATGACGAAAGGCCTTGAGCCATTAAAATAATTTCTTCAACTTCACTGCCTTGGTTAGAGTCTCCTTTCCCAACTTCTTCCACTGAGCTGGCATGGTTTTCTAGATCCAAGGATGATTGCTCGTACATCACATTGTAAAGTGCATCGCTGCTGGCATTTTCTGAAATAGCTCGCATTTCCGCCGGCAACATTGCAGCAGGCACTCTACGAAAATCTATCTCACGCTGTGGATAAAGGGCAGTGTAGCGGTCCACCAGATTTGATAGCTCTCTAACATTGCCGGGCCAGTGGTAATCAAGCATTAGCTTTGCTGATAATGAGTGCAACGTTATTGGATTACTACCCTCAGCGGCATAGAGCCTGGCAAAGTGCTCAAAAAGAATTGGAATATCCTCTTTACGCTCGCTTAGTGGCTTTATTTCTAGGGGCAGTATATTTAGTCGATAGAATAAATCTTGTCGAAATTTGTTCTCTTTGATTAGACGCTCTAAGTCTTTATGTGTGGCGGCAATCACCCGTACATCGATACTTTTACTCTGCACGGCACCGACAGGGTCAATCGTTCGCTCCTGTAAAACTCGCAATAATTTCACCTGCAAGTCCATAGACATATCACCGATTTCATCAAGGAATATTGTCCCTTGATCAGCCAGCTCAAATCGTCCCTTACGGTCTGAAATGGCACCCGTAAAGGAACCTTTGCGGTGCCCAAACAACTCACTTTCAAGGAGATCTTTTGGGATAGCACCACAGTTGACAGGAACAAAGGGCTTCTCAGCGCGGGGGGAACAGTTATGCAAGGCCTTTGCAACGAGTTCCTTACCCGTACCACTATCGCCGGAGATTAATACCGTCGAATCACTTGGACCCACCGTTTTAATCAGTGACCTAAGTTCACTGATTTCACGGCTTAACCCAATAATAGTCGATGTCAGCTCTTGCAATATCTGCGCTCCTGAGTGCACCTCCTTTGCAAGCTGTGTCGCATAAGTTCCTTTAACGACAGGTATTAGTGATAGAAAATTCTAGCATCAGTATTGATCCAACAATGAAAATGTTACCACGAATAAAGTTGGATTGACGACTAGAAATTTTTGCATATAACTTCTCTCTGTTCTTGTGAAGTATCAATTTCTTTGACGATCTCAATCAGACTAGCTAAGCTGAGCTTCTGTTGAATTTAAAATCAACATAACCCAAGCAATCTTGGAGATTTTCGATGAGTAGGGTGCGTGAAGCATTAATCGAGGTAGTAATCATCCTTGTTGTAGGCAGTCTGATTGGCGCTGTTCTAGCGGCTATTTCCAATCTGTTTGTAATGGGAGTGCAGTACTTTACTCGGCAGAGAGAGCTAACTGAAATCTTCACAATTAGCTTGGGTGGACAATCAATTAACTACTCCAGTGTTCTGTTTCTTTGGGTCGCCGCTGCAATCGTAGTGTTTATAAGA
>CAXEWB010000177.1:0-2867 GCA_963999835.1 uncultured Cellvibrionales bacterium
GAGCTGTGGGTGCTTGAGACTGTACTTCGCAGGCAAGAGACGAGTGAAGGGATGGCTTACATCAACAAAATACCTGTGTACAGCCAACCACAGTGATACTTCGTCTTTGGTTGTACCGGCAATAACAGGAATACTCTTTGCTAGTCTAGGATCACTGAGAGAGGCTAGTAATCCCTGCTTTGGGATTACTATACCGTCATCTGTGGTTAAGGGTATCTTATCAAAATTAGGGCGGCCTCGATTGCTATAGTAGAGATCGATAAAGTCACGACCGTCAATCTCTAGCAGGCGTTTACGCAGATCAAGCAGAGGAACTTGCTCCTGTCGCTGCTGCAACATTTTATTGACAATCTGCCAAGCTCCCCTTTTTATCAATGGATCGGCTGAAGATTGGTTGACAGCTTGAGCAGTGGTGACCGAGGTGGTGTAGCCAGATTGTGATATGGCGCGGTGGAAGAGCCCCTCAGTGAGGGGACTAGCTAGAAGTGCCAAGACATTGTGGCCACCGGCAGACTCACCAAATACAGTCACACTGTTCGCATTACCACCAAAATGATGAATGTTCTCTCTTACCCATTTAAGGGCCTGAATAATATCAAGCAGACCAAAGTTACTTGTTTTGTCTAGCCCTTGCTGAAAATCTTGTATGGCCGGATGAGTAAACCACCCCAGCGCACCGAGTCGGTAATTGATAGTAACCACCACCACTTTCTCAGATGCAGCCATAGCTGAGAAGTCATAGTAATCTTTTAATCCTGCAGTATTTCCACCTCCATGAATCCAAAACATAACTGGATATTGCTTATTAGCGAAGTCAAAGGGAGCTCTGATATCCAGATAGAGGCAGTCTTCAGTACCCACTATGCCCTCGCCAGCGGCACCGGCGTAATTACTGGCCATCTGCACACAGGCATTATGCTCCTTATCTCGAATCAGATTTTGCGGCGTATTCAGCGCACGGGGGGCTCTCCAACGCAATTGGCCCACTGGAGGTTGGGCGTAGGGAATGTCATACCAAGAAATGACCTGCTTGCCACCTGATGAGGATAGTTTTCCTTGAACCTGACCAGAGGTTGTTGCAATGGGCATATGATTGGATAACTCAGCCTCATCTTGGCTATTGTCGAGCCAGGTGCATCCAGCAAGGGCAAAAAAGCACAGGATAGTTATCGATTTAGCTATTTTATTACTTATAATTTTCAATGGGTTAACTCCCGTAAGGCACTTTAAACACTACGCTAAAATCGCTTGATCCGATCATTTGAACTAATGATGATCTGCCTCTCTAATTAGAGGTTTAACTGGGCGTTATACAATGACCTTATCTATGGAGGTATCGCAGCGTTAAGGCAAGCAAGCTGTGATAAAATAATATTATGGATAGAAATCATCAGGAGCAAACTCATCTCACAAGTCGCGAGAATCTTTATCGCCTTAGTTTAATCCGCTGCTTAGTTTTGCTGGGTCAATTTTTAGCACTGATTTATTTTTCTTGGTTCAAACCCATTGGGTTATCCATAACATCAATCACAGTCGTTCTAGCAATATATACCTCAGTTACCCTTACAATCTTACGCCGCAGTATCCTTAGGGTGCCAATTACTGATCAGGAATTCTTTTTTCATTTACTAACAGATATCGTTTTTTTCTCAATACTACTCTATCTCAGCGGAGGAGCAACTAACCCCTTTATATCCTACTATTTAATTCCAATCAGCATCTGTGCCATCGCTCTGCCGGTTTACTTCACGGCTGCCATAGCCCTAGCAGCAATGATCGCCTATAGCCTGTTACTTTTTTACCATGTCCCTTTGGCAGCATTGACTCCTCATCATGGCGCTGCAATGGGCACCGATAATCTACATATTATGGGTATGTGGGCCAATTTTGCTCTGAGTGCCATCATTATTACTTACTTCGTTACTCAAATGGCCATCGCTTTAAAACAACAGCAACAGCAAATTATTGATCAGCGTGAAGCACAGTTACAGGATGAGCAATTACTGGCTGTTGGAACGCTGGCCGCCGGAACTGCCCATGAACTGGGTACACCACTCAACACAATGAAACTGACCATTGATGAAATGCTGTCGGATCCTCAAACAGATCACCATACTGACCTGCATGTGTTAAATCAGCAAATTGATCAGTGCAGAAACACGCTAAAACAGTTGCAAAGCACAGCCGAACAATCAACATCTAAGAGTTTTCCGACCCAGTCACTGCGATGTTACTTCGATCTTGTACTGGAACGCTGGCAGCTGATGAGACCCAACCTTAAAGCCACCATTTCATACCTCGAGAGTACTTGGCCGATGCCAAATTTGAAATTTCATCCCACAGTGGCCCAATCAATTCTTAACCTTCTAAATAATGCGGCTGACGCCAGTCCTGAATATGTAGCGGTTGAAATTAGTTGGACACAGGACAGGCTTCTGGTGCAAATTAGAGATAAGGGCAATGGTATAGATCCCAAAACTATAGACAATTTTGCCAAGCCCTTCTCCTCAGACAAAGCTGATGGCTTAGGCTTAGGACTTTTTCTCTCTCACACCACAATCACACGATTTGGAGGCACTGTCAGCCTTCAAGAAGTAACTGAGGGGGGCACATTAACCTGTATAACACTCCCCTTTGATCTATCTAAAAACATTGGAAGTGATAAGTGAAATATCTGTTGATTGATGATGACCCGACTTTCACCGCCACTCTATCCAGAGTTCTGCAACGCCGCGGCTACCCTACTCACTGTGCTAATGACGAGCAAGAGGCCCTTGATTACTGCACCTCAAACGCTGTTGAGAGGGTTGTGTTAGATCTAAAGCTAGCTCAGACATCCGGGCTCTCAACCCTTAAAGCAATTAAAA
>CAXEWB010000178.1:0-1535 GCA_963999835.1 uncultured Cellvibrionales bacterium
AATATTACCAACACCACCAAGAATTAATCTACCGGATCTATCAACCCTAAGAGATGTCATAACCATATCTGTATCCCAGCAGCCCTCTTTACCAGGCAAAATATAACTTTTTTTATCTAAATCTAAGGGAGGAGTAGCGAACTGACTGTAATGTACCGGAACAAATGCCTGATTTGGCGCCCCAAGAACAGAAGATGGGTAGGCATTTGTAGCCAATAAAACACATTCAGCTTTTATAGTGTGCCCATTTACTTCAGCAAACCAGTACTGACCATTATTGCGCAAACTCTCTAATCTGGACTTTTCAAATATTTGAGCACCACTCTTTGAAGCGGCCTGAGCAAGACCGCTACAATATGCCAGAGGCTGAATGGTCCCTGCACGTGGATCAAAAAGAGAGCCAAAAAAGGCTTTTGATCCTGTACGATTAATCGTTTTATCCCTGTCTAGGAGACTTAGAGGTGCCCCAACTGTGTTTCCTTGCCTGTACCTATCCTCTAATTCCTTCATACCAGATGGAGCATGGGCTAAATGCAAAGTTCCGTTTCTTACCGCCTCACATTCAATGCCATGTCTCTCAATAATATCAAAAACTACATTTGGTGCTTCTGATAATGCATTTACCAACCTCATGCCTTTTTTGTATCCTATTTTTTTAAAAATAATCTCTGGTGGCGACCACAGCCCAGCATTCACCAACCCGACATTACGCCCTGAACCTCCGTATCCAATGAGTTGAGCCTCAATTAAAACAACCGTTTTACCACTGCTGGCTGCCTCAAGCGCGGCGGAACAACCAGTGTATCCACCACCAATAATTAGTAAGTTTGCACTTTTACTTTTATTGAGGGCTCCGAAGATTTTTGAGTTTTCAGACGTAAGCCTCCACAGATTTTCTTTTGGATCAGACATTACTTTTATCCCAAATTCAACCTCTAATAATCGGTAATAAGTTATAATTAGGAATGATCATAAAACTCATAAAGTTATTTTATGTGATCAATAATATCACAATATTGGGCAAGATTACTTATCTTTTTTAACCACTCCTCAATTAAGTCTATGTCGTCAGTCGCTGCAGATACCCCAGCAGTCATTTTATCAGACAAAATGGCATCAATAGCATATGAAACAGGATATGAAACTAGTCGAGCCATCGCCGTAGACTCATTGTCTCCATAAGCATCCATTACATAAGTTTTATGCCATAAAATAGAACCATTATTTTCGGCTTTAAGACTTACACACAAGACAACTCTATCTGGTTCTCCCTCAGCGTACGCATTTTCCTGCCAAAACTTTTCAGACATCTCTTTGAGCCGTTCATCACCATGAAATCCAGATAGTTTTTCGATTTCATCAAATATGGGTCGCCATGCCTTTGACCACCCATTTAACCTCAAAGTGCCTCTAACAAACTTTTTGACCTTCCAACTGGGTTCGAATTATATTGTTGCATGAAAGGTATTGAATCTCTGTTAGGGTACACTTCGAATGTCTCCGAGTTCTTAAGAGGTGCTTCATAAGTACTAAGG
>CAXEWB010000179.1:0-3520 GCA_963999835.1 uncultured Cellvibrionales bacterium
ATCCACATTGCCATTGGCAGGTTGAATATCGAAGATGACTGCTCTTGCTAGCCATTGATAGGAAAATATGATCAGGGTACAAATTGCTGTCAGCATTAAAAAGACGGAAGTGGCTGATAATCGTGCTCTGGCCGTGGTCCGGTTGCCGTCGATCGGAGTGAAGTCGGTTGCTACAAGTGACGATTTTTGATCTTTGGACATAATATTTTATTTACGTTCTGCTAAATATAAACGGGTTATCGTATTTTCTCGGCTAATGTTTACTTTAGACAATGCTGCTATATTGCTTCAGTGCAGCTAACTGTTAGGGGCTGTATTTTTTCCGTTCCCTGCACAACAAGTTCAATGCGCACATCGCGGTAGCCCTTTCGACTCCCTGCAATAATATAGCGCCCCGGTAATAATTGTACGCTCATTTCTTGGAACGCGCCTAGCTTGGCCACCCGGTATATGGTGACCTCGGTTTTATTATCAGATAACAGGGAGAGGTTGACGGGGATACGAGAGCGATCTATCACAGCAGTCAACTGAGCAATTTGCTCTCTGAGTTTAGGTCCTGGATTTCTGATGCCTTGAGCGTCGAGGAGTATTTTTTGGGCACCTAAGAAAGTATTTTGATCAGCAAGCTGGAGTGGGTCATTGAGTACTGAGACGATTTGCCGATCCAACTCTGCTCTGATGGTTACTCGCACCAACCTTGCCTTTACTTCGACCAGACTTGCGTCGGTATCAAGAAGTTGCTGATACAGTTGCACAGCTTGTTGCCACTGTTCCTGTTGTTCAAAGTTTGCAGCGGCTTTGATCTGTTGGGTTACATAATTTTGAGAACGGCGGTTATCCAGTTGAGCGATTGCTTGCTCGACACTTTTTAGACTTTCCAATGCCAGATCGCTCTCAGCACTCTCAGTAACGGTATTATGACTGAAAATTGTTTTGGCTTGAGTAAATTTTTTCAGAGCCAGCGCAAAGTTATCTTTGTCTAGGGCGGTATAGCCTTCACTCATTAGGGCAATAAAATCATTGTTATCAATAGCAGTCTGAGTTTTATCTAAGGAGTTTTTGGCTCGCTGGTGGTTAGCAATCAGTGTTAGGGCAGCTTGATATTGGTTTTTAGCTTGCTGATACTGTTGTTTATTGAAATGATCATCGCCTCGAGAGAGGGCCTCAGCCAGACTACTAAAATTCAATGCGCGCTTCTCAAGACGCTGAACCCTGCTGTCTTCAGGGGCAATGGCTAGAACCAGAGAGATAGCTTCACGCACCTTGATTATATCTACTAGATCAGCTCGCTCAATGGCATCCTTGATCTCGGTGAGGGTGCGCTCTAGGGTATCCGAAGCCAGTTGCTCCAACTGTTGTAGTTGTTTGAACGAGCGATCATAGCTGTCTAGTGACTTTTTGTATTTTCCATAGCTGTAATGATTGTCGCCTTCCTCTATCAAGACCAGTGCATTGTCGAACTGGGCTTTAGCCCACTGTCCAATTGACTGGCTTAACAACTTGTCGCGCAAGACCAGAATAGAGGCCAACAGAGATTGCGATTGTTGCCGGTATAGGGTCTTTTCGGCGATTGCTGAAGGGGATAAATTATCAGTGATGACAGGCGCCGCAGATTGAACTGACTTTTCTTTTAGCCATGGCTCAGAGACCATATTGGGCAATATAAAAACAACAAAAGCAACAACTACCAACAGGCTGATGATCCAGAGTTGTTGTCTATTAAGTTGCTTGGCGCGTTTTGCCAACTATAGATCTCCGCGCTCTTGTTGATAGATTTTTTGCAGTAGTTCCTGCCACTGCGCATATTGAGCCTGGACAGAGCCAGTTAATGTTATCGTTTGATCTTCAAGCTCTATCACTTGTGGGGCAATCTGTGCCTCCAGTGAAACGCCCATCTCAGCGACTGATTCGTTGTATGAGGCCGCCTGCTGTTTTTTCTCTAATCCAGATTTAATCACGTAGCCACCTACAGCTGCTGTAGCAATACTGGCATCATTGGCCATCGATGTTGTCGCCTGTGAACGACCATAAATGCCGGCTAATACAGCGCCGACACCAGCAATTAATCGGCTGTTACCCTGTCTCTTTAGTTGCCTTGCTTTGACCACTGAATCGTAGGAGGCGCGCCGAAAATCTTGATAGGGTATATGCATACGCTGCGTGAACTCATCATAGTAGTCTTGCATGCTATCTATATACAGGTAGTCGCGATCACGGATTTTTTGCACCCGTTGTAGGATACTGTCATCAGCTGCGGGTAGTCGCTCTATGGTTAAGGTACCATCGCGCCGCTCGCCCACATAGGCATCGAATGCTGGCGCTGAGAACTGCCTCGCAAAACGTAATTCTGATAGTTGCCTAAGTTGCTCTGCTTCTTGATCCGACAGGCGTTCTCGATAGTCGAGTAAATCATTGGCAATGCGCACAAATAGATTTTGAAAGGGGTCGCCAAGTGATTTTAGTCGGCGGTCATAAGCATATTTGCCGACCATCTGTTTGTATTGTTTGGCAAACCATCTTTTACCACTGGTATCGAAGACCTGTATATCCAACGCTAGGGTTTCACCATCAGATTGTAAAATCGTTCCGGTGACATACAAGTCGACAATGATCTCCTTGTTGGCAATTACCCTTACTGCTCCCCATGCGCCACTTTTTTCAAAGATTTTTGCCAGTTGATTGGAAAAATAGGCACCCTCAGCAAAGCGTATTTCTGGGAAAACTGTATCGTCCTCATCAGTTAGTTCCAGTCCATCATTTAAGCGTGGAATGCCAATATCCAAAAGGGCCGACTCGGGAATGGCGCGAGTCGGCGTTTTTAGTGCTATCTGAGTGGTGGATGTAATCTTATCTACGGCAGCTAGGGTAGATGATGTGCCAACAAAGACTATCCATAAGCAACTTATGATCAGACGTCTAACAAGTCTAAATGGCCGGGATAGCTGATATTCTGTACCTTCAATTATTGATGTCATCTGTGGTTACTGATTGTCTATTTTGCGATACTCGTCCCAGAGTCGATCACGCAGAACGGGATCGCTCTCTTTCATGGCAGCCTCACGTATCTGTCGCTGAACTATATTATCGCCTCGACCATCGCCAATATCCTCAGGAATGGTTATGGATTGGTTGGCCTCGTCCTGTTGGGATGCGGCCATTTTATCACCACTGGATTCTGAATGCTGTGCTGTTAAGGATTCGTTTTCCTGTGCATCCATTCCCGAGGACGCCCGTTCTGCCAAGCCGTCATTTTCTTCAATGATCGCGCTATCATCACCCTCGCTGCTGGCCTCATAGGCGGGTTCAATGCTATCAAATTGAATGTCAGAGTTTCCTGAGGGGCTAAGGATATCAATATCACCAGCAGACTGAGCAGTATTGCCCATGCTGTCGTCAAACCCTTCAAGGGAGTCGTCCAGGGCTTGATCTAAGTCCTCAATAGATTGCCCCGTAGATCCATCACTGGATCCTGAGGGCATGCCTGATGGAGCGGACGGAGCGGACGGAGCGGACGGAGCGG
>CAXEWB010000180.1:0-5265 GCA_963999835.1 uncultured Cellvibrionales bacterium
GGGCTGTTTTTAAGCTGTTTCCCTTTCATAAGCTTTCTTCCCTGTTAGCATATTGTTAAGTCTTTTTGGCTCTTATGCCGTTATAGGGAGCTTAGCCCGACAACCCCTGGTAGCAGATATCTGCTGCCGAGGGTTGCCGCGCTTTGCTCCTTGCAATAACGGGCTTTACGTCAGAAACTGCATAACTTGGCTTATCAGTTTAATCAGCAGCAGGAGCAGCACTTCCAGTTAAAGTTAGCTCTAAATTAGTATTATCAGCACCGTCACACACAGAAGCTTCAACACCATCGATAGTATTATTGAAAATGGCTGCCAGAGTACCACAGCTGGTGGCATCATCAGTTGGGTAATCGAGTGTGGCGGAATTCTCATTACCGACTGCGGCCACAGTAAAGGTCATTCCATCTCCATATACATTGTTGCCTCCCATTGCTGGGATTGCAGCAGCTACGTTAGCGGCACCATTTGCTGTTTCCGAAAGATTCCAGTCGCTTAAAATACCGGTAATCTCGGAGGATGCCAGTACAGTTAAACTCTTGGCTGTCAATTCTTGACCCTGATTTAAGAACCCTACCGTAGCAGTTGCAGCAATAGCCAACCCAATCACCACCGGCACTAGGGTATTCCCCCGTTGCCAACGGCGCTGAGTGTGGTTTGCATTGCGCTTATTTGAATTGTACTTATTTAGATTGTGCTTAGTTTTATTGGCTTGTGTATTCATCATTACATCTCCTTTTGATTTAAATCGTCTCTCCTGAGACTTGGGTTAACCTACATAACTGCGGGCATAGCGGCGCCGGTCATCAGCTGCAGAATCGGGTAAAACAGCATAAAGCCCAGCAATAATAGCGCCGTCATCAGATAATAACGGAGCTGACGTAGCTGCTGGGCAATACTGATATTTAACATCTTGGCGATTTTTTCAAAGGCAAAGGCCAGTGGCTCGATGCCCTCATTGGGGGCAAAGGATGCCAAGCTATCACTATAGCGGGGTTCCAGCAGGGTATTGCGCAGAGCCTGAGCCACTGGAAAGCCATCGGTAAGACGCTGGCGAATAAGAAATAGGTTATAGGCTTGATGATTGCTGGTGTAGATACCACTGGCAATGCGAGTAATAAGGCTCATATCTAAGCCATTGCGCAGACTATCGGCGGCCAGGGTGCAAAACTCAAAGGCCACCAGCCGATCATAGATTAGGTACGCACCCAGTTTGTAGGCAATCTGACGCGCTGATCCACTTAGGCGGCCACGCAGATAGTAGTAGACTAATGCCAGAATCACACTGAACAGCAAGACTATATTGCCCCAGCGCTCTAGCACATCCATATAGGTGAGCAACAACATATCTTGATTAAAGGATTCCAGCATATGTCGCTGATCGCCTATTAATATAATCATCAGCAGGAAACCTGCTACAAAGAGAATATATTGGGCATTGCTTTTAATCACCGTATCGTAAAAGGAGACTGCTTCTTCCTTACCGGCCAGTACTAGGTCGATACCGCGCACTAATTGATCCTGCTGAGCCGCCGCGCGCAGTTGCATGGCATCCTTGAGGGGAAAGTAACGGCGCCAGCGACGAGTGCTGTCATGGTAAAGGGTTAGATCCTGCAATGATTGCTGGGCGAGGGTTTTCATTTGCCCAGTGCTGCCGGTCTCGGAGATATTTTGAAAAATTTGACTGAGAGGCAGGTTACCACTGAGCTGTGCATGCAACACTTCCAAGAACTCTCTTCGATCCGCCGCATCAAATAGTATAGCTTGGTAAAAGCTATTATAAATATTTTGCGCAAACTGCTTGACCAATTTAATTAACATGGCTGTGCCTTTGCTATCTGTGCGCTTATAGCTGCAACGGGTTGGGGCTGCCAGTGATGGCGAAGATTGTCCCTATCAAAACTATCGATGCGCCGTTCGACAATATCTGGATCCAGCAGGCCGGCCTGTACTTTTTTTAACGCATCCACATGCAGGGTATCGATCTGCTGATCCCAGAAATAGTCGACAATGCCGTCCCAATTTTGCTGGCTAATCAGATCGCGGATATCGCGATTAAGCTCCACGACTTCAGACACCAACATTTGGCCGCTGATGCCAGTGTGGTCACAGCTATCACAGCCATCGGGATTGCGGTAGCGCAAGCTGCCACCCAGATGGGTCTGATAATAACTATGGCGTTGCGGCTCGGGATGTTCTGTCAACGCACACTGAGGGCAAGTAACCGGCACTAGCTTTTGACAGATCACGCCCATCAGTGTGTCGGGTGCCGCCAGTTCTTCGACACTGATGCCCAGCTGAAGCAGACGGGTAAAACACATAATAATTTTGCCACAGTGAGTGGTGCCGGTGGTGAGCTTACCTTCAGTGGCTTTTTCCTTAGCAAAGGACACCATCAGTTCATCACGCAGTTCGCCAACATTGATCACGTCCGGGTCCATGCGCATGGTTTGTAGCATTAGTTCGCGGATAGTTTGCTCAGCATCTATAGCATCGCGGCGCAACTGTATATGGGATACCTCTGGCAATAGCACTTCCACGGGGTCTTCATAGGAGAGTATGGCCTTGTTGGTCATAGCGTCGAGAAAGGCGGTCAGGGTGGTGGATTTACCGGAATTAGTCGGACCACCAACCACGAGCAGACCGCCATTTTTCTTAACAAAGCGCTGGATAACCGCCAGCTGTTTATCGGAATAACCACATTGATCAAGAGCAACACTGTCCTTGGCATTGCGGATACGAAAGGTCATGGAAGTGCCGCGGGCATCGGGGACCGAGGCCAGTCGCACCAGATAATTCTGTCCCTTGTAGGAATATTGAAATGAGGCATCATTGCCGTGGCGATCGTCAATATTGGCGCAACCGTAAGGCTCGCCAGTAAATACAGCACGGTAGATGGCATAGGCTTCTTCGTAGCTGATGCGAGCTACCGATACCAATGTCTGATGTTTGCGAAAGCGGATCCAAGACGAGGAAGCGTGGCGGCCACTGTTATCCACCATACCACTGCCCTCAATAAATGAGTCCTGCCAAGCATGCAGATGGATGTCTGATACCCCAGTGTCTATAGCTCGACCTAGTAGCTCTTCAACCTTTTTGTTGCGACTGACTTCGCGTTTTCGTTGGCCTTTCACTTTGAAGGGTTGATGAGTCTGTATAAAGGACTGGTATACAGATTCGGTGATCTCTCTAATCTGCGGTTCTACGCCGAGGGTCTCCTTGACCAATCGCAGCAATTGCTTGAGCATGCGCAGGTTGTCATTGACATACAGAATACCCCCCTGCTCGGTCACAATAGCATGCAGGCTGGGTCTATCCTGCAAGTACTGGACAATAGGAATTTCATTGCTACAGATAACGGAAGCAATTTCGGTGACATCGGTGATAATGTTGTCTGCACTCATTACAATCACTCCGGCCAGCGGTATTTTCTAATGCCCTGCGGGGTTTGCAGGCTGATAAGGAATTGTTTGATAAAACCATCGCTGTCAACTTGAATGTCCAGCAGGCGGTATAGACTGCCAAGATGCTCAAATGATTGCCCGATATGTAGCATTACAGATTGCTGACTATCATTGATCTGGAAAACTGCTGTACCAGGGTTTTGCCTGTTACTCGCTATGGCAAATAGGGTGGTGAGACCAAAATTGGACTGCACAGGTCGATACATCTGTGTATTAGTCGCTTCTGATACTGGCTCGGACTTGACTTCTGATACTGGCTGCCCCTTGGCTGTTAAGGATTCCAGACGCAATATCTGAATGACCTTTTTTAGCAATTCTTTGTCCTTTTGTGACAGGCGCCCTAATTTATTGTGGTCAATAAGTAGTCTAATGGCTGCGTGGGGGTAAGCAGCCAATTCTTGCAGTGGTGGCAAAAGATTGTTTAATACTTGCAGTTGGCGTTTTTGCTCAGCTAAATGGAGTATTTGCTGCTCTTGCTCGGCCATTATCACATCCAGTTCACTGGCTTGGAGATTGCATGTTGTACACAGTATAAGAGCACCAGCAGCGCAGTACTGTAGTTGTCGAGTCGCGTAACTAGGCATCGGGAATAGCGAACAGCATTTTTTCATGGCGCATTCTCTCCGACTGCAAACAACGTGATATAAAACTTGGCCTCGGTGAGACTCAAACTATCGGGATTGAACTGTAGGCGGCCGCGTTGCATCCGCGCTGGCAAGGTCAGCAATTTGGCAATAAGATGGTCTAAAATATACCCATCGAGCTGATCGCCAGCGAGTGTCAATTTAATATCACGATTGTCCCCATCACGATCTGTTGACTGAATATTAATTTGCCAGCCAATATGATCAGCAAGCAAGTCTAATTGGTATAGGGTCTGTTGTGTGGGTACACGGGGCACTGAATCGACCTCGGCTACCAGCTCTATGCCTCTTATTTCCCAGCCAGCCTGTGGCCTAAGTAGTTGCAACTGATTGTCTTTGATTACCTGTTTGAGGCGCTTATTGCCACAGCCCTCTTTGCCCGGCACCAAGTTGTCCATCCATTGACCCTGATAACTCAGATCGCTACTTCCTATGACGATGGCGGTGAGGCGGCAGGTGGTTAAAAAGTCTAGCTGAGGTGACAGAATCCAAGGACGAATCTGGCGCAGTATTTGCGCCGCATGATTGTTGAGAAAATCTGGTTTTTTCACAACCGCAATTTGTTGGATCTGCTCAACTTTTTCCTCGACCGTTTGCTCAACGATAATTCTGGTATCCTCTCTGCTGTAATAATAGAAAAATAAACTCAGACTCAGCACAACCGCTACAATAGCCGCACCAAGAATTAATAGTCGAGGGTGGTAGAGCCTGTGCTTAAGCAACAGTAGATTGATTGATTGATAGGTATAAGTCTCAGCAGCTTTGCCACGGGTAACAATTTCGTAGGGGTAATTGACCTCAAAACCCTCTTGATGGAGTGCCTTTGCCGCCATACCACCGCTTATAACAGCAACTTGTAGTTTATCGTCTTGATTGTCTTTCTGCGCTATTAAAAATTCCAACCCTTTGGCAATAGGATAGACTTTTTCCTGGCTGACTAGGCCATCTTCTATCTCAGCCATATAGATCGCCTCATCTAAGGGTACAACCACTAGCTGATAATCCTTGAGTTGCGGACTGTCTTCAAACTGGGCTGCAATAGACAGCCCTTTGGCTTCCGCAATCCAACAGTTTTTGCTTACAAGGAGCGCATAGTTACAATGATATTGGCGGGCAAAGCTAACTAGACCACGAGCTATTTGTTGACTGGAGCCATCAAA
>CAXEWB010000181.1:0-6993 GCA_963999835.1 uncultured Cellvibrionales bacterium
GGATTAATGTAGCTAGTTTTTCAACCAATACCTATGGTGCTAATGTAAATTGGGGTTACCCCATATCCGAGGTGCAACGTATAGGTTTTGGATTTGGTTACGAGAATCTTGATCTTAAGACAGGTTCTTTTGCCTCAAAAGAAATCGCTGATTTTGTTAGCGCCAATGGTAATAATTTCGATGTATTCAGTCTTAATGTTAACTGGATTAAATCGACTCTGAACCGAGGTATTTTTGCAACAAGGGGTAATTCACAGCGTTTGGGCGTTAACTTAGCATTGCCGGGCTCTGGTCTGGAATATTACAAACTAACCTATAGCGCTCAATACCTCCGCGGATTGACCCGCTCTATGTCATTAAAATTGCGAACAGATCTAGGTTATGGCGAAAGTTATGGTGACACCTCGCAATTGCCATTCTTTAAAAACTTTTATGGTGGTGGATTTGGTTCGGTTAGAGGCTTTGAGCGCAACACATTGGGCCCACAAGATACGCCTTGTCATCTACTTGACCCGCCCTGTAACACGTCCTATATAGATGATCCAGATCCCATTGGTGGCAATGTACAGGTAGAGTTTGGAGCGGAGGTTATTTTCCCTCTACCCTTTATTAAGGATCAGCGTTCCGTACAATCCTCATTTTTTATTGATGTCGGGAATATTTTTAATACAAAATGCGGTGATACACAGATAAATTGCTTTAAACCTGACGCGGGTGAGTTAAGATATTCAGCTGGCGTGGGTGCCACGTGGCTTAGTGGATTTGGACCTATAACATTTAGTTTTGCTAAGCCGCTAAATTCAAATGAATTCGATGAAACGGAGATTTTCCAGTTTTCTTTGGGTAATACATTTTAAATATTTTATGTGAGATAAGGGGATTAATATGTCGGTATTTCTTAGAGCCTTAGTACCAGTGCTTCTGTTTGGAGTCTTTTCGGTTTCCAGTGCTGCTGCAGAAAAAATTGCTGTGGTTGATACTGCAATGGCTATTTTTGGTTCAGCTACGGCACAAAATAAACTCAAAGAAGCGGAACAAAGTGCTGATTTTTTGGCCTTAAAGGCTAAATACGAAAGCTCCTCTGCAGATTTACAAGCAATGGCTAAAGAGGCTGAAACCAAGCGTTTGACATGGTCAAAGGAAGAGGCTGCGGAGCACCAGAAAAAAATGGGCTATGCGAAGGCAGATGCTGATTTAGCGGTGCAAAAAATAAAGGCAGAACAGCAACAACTGCAACAGAGTATCATTCAAGACTTGGGACCATTGGCTCAGCAAGCCCTTCAAGAGATAATCACGGAAGAGAAAATTTCCTTACTGCTTAGGGCTGACTCTATTTTGCATGCAGGGCCGGATTATCAGATAACGGCAAAACTTGCAGATCGAATAGATCAAAAAGCCACTAAAAAGTAAAATGAGTCTACAGGTGACTCAATGCAACCGCATTCATACCCTCTAGGGGACATTGCCGCGTATCTTGAAGTAGAATTACGTGGGAATGCTAACGCGATAATAAGTGGCTTAGCCACCTTAAGTTCTGCCGGTGCAGGAGACCTAGCCTTTCTTAGTAATCCGAAATTTGAAAACCAGTTAGCGACTTGTCAGGCAGAAGCTGTGATCTTACACCCTAATCATGCCAGTCAATTTGCAAGCAACTGCTTGATAGCAGATGATCCCTATCTTGCTTATGCCAGAATAAGTCACTGGTTTGATCCTGCTCAGAGACCCTCAGACTATATAGATTCAAGAGCGGTAATCCATCCCACAGCCAATGTTGCAAATGATGTTTTCATTGGCGCAAACGTAGTAATTGATGCAGACGTTCATATTGGGCAGGGTTGCCAAATTGGAGCAAACAGTACAATAGGTGCCGGCTCTATCATTGGAAATAATTGTGAAATTAAAGCTAATGTCTCTATCTATCACGGGGTGCGCCTAGGAGATAAGGTCACTGTGCATAGTGGGGCTGTTTTAGGTGCTGATGGCTTTGGCTTTGCTCCTAAAGATTCAGGAGGTTGGGAAAAAATATATCAGGTTGGCGGTGTTGTAGTGGGAGATAATGTTGAAATTGGCGCCTGCACTACCATTGATAGAGGAGCAATTGAAGACACAGTTATAGGTAATGGGGTTATCATCGATAACCATGTGCAGATAGCCCATAATGCAAGAGTAGGGGATAATTCTGCAATGGCGGCCTACTCAGCTCTAGCAGGTAGCGCGACGTTGGGAAAAAACTGTGTACTGGCCGGTCTTGCTCATGTCGTAGGCCATGTCAACATATGCGATAATGTAAAACTTACAGCACATACATTGATTACAAAGGACATTACTCAAGCGGGCTCATATTCTTCAGCCTCTACCCCTCTAATGAGTACAAAAATGTGGCGAAAAAATGCTGTTCGTATTGCTCAGCTAAATGATCTAGCCTTACGAATAAGAGAGCTAGAAAATAAATAATGGTATATTTATCAATGTTTTAAAATAAATTATAAAAGTTAGACTTTAATATGAATCAGGAAATCTATATTTCACAAATAATGGAGCTACTGCCTCATCGCTATCCTTTTCTTTTGGTCGATAGAGTGGTCGAAGTTGAAGTCGGTAAACGAATACTGGCCTATAAAAATATCACTACTAATGAGGAGGTATTTAACGGCCACTTTCCCGCCGCACCAATTTTCCCTGGTGTTATGATTGTTGAGGCAATGGCACAGGCTGCCGGGATTTTGGGGTTTGTAACGACTGGTCTTAAGGCCGATGATGGTAAATTATACTTATTTGCTGGCGTGGACAAGGCGCGATTTAAAAGGCCTGTGGTGCCCGGAGATAAGTTAGAATTGGAAGCGCAAGTTGAGACTGTAAAGCGCAATATCTGGCGTTTTAGTACTAGAGCTACAGTAGAAGGGCAGTTAGCTTGTGAAGCCACCTTGCTCTGTGCATACCAAGATCGAGATAAATTGACGTGATTGACCCTCGCTCAGTGATAGACCCCTCAGCAACTATTGGCGACAATGTCAGTATTGGCCCTTGGACTATCATTGGCCCTGATGTCTCTATAGGTGACAACTGCAATATTGCATCTCACGTAGTCATAAAAGGGCTCACTGAGATTGGTATGCACAATAATATCTACCAATTTACTACGATCGGCGATGATACCCCGGACCTCAAATATAAAGGGGAAAAGACAAGGCTTATTATTGGCGATCATAATACTATACGTGAAGGTGTCACGATTCACCGCGGGACTGCCCAGGATAAAAGTGAAACCCGTATTGGAAACCACAATTTGATAATGGCCTATGCCCACATTGGTCATGATTCGGTGGTGGGAGATCATGTGATCATGGTCAATAATGCAAGCATTGCAGGGCATGTGACAGTGGGAGATTGGGCGATATTGTCAGGCTATGCCCTCGTACATCAATATGTTTCCATTGGTTCGCACTGTTTTATAGGCCCATCAGCATTTATCTATCATGATGTGCCTGCATTTGTCACAGCATTTGGCAGTCCCGCAGAGCCGCGCACAATAAACCGTGAGGGATTAAAACGCCGTGGTTTCACCTCTCAACAGATATCCTTGGCAAATAAAGCCTACAAGCTTCTTTATCGCCGGGGAATGCAGTTGGATGAATCTATCAAGGCCATTTCTGATCTTGGAGATGATGAAGTTGTCAGAATACTACTTGATTCCATTAATAATTCTAAGCGCGGTATCATTCGTTAGATGACTGCAAAGCCAAAGCCAGTTTTTGCAATAGTCGCTGGTGAGGCCTCAGGTGATACCCTAGGTGCAGATCTAATTTGCTCCCTAAAAAAACATTTCCCCGATGCAATTTTTGAGGGTATTGGCGGTTCAAAAATGCAGGCTGAGGGATTCTCCTCTCTATTCCCAATGGATAGGCTGTCTGTAATGGGATTTGTTGATCCCCTGAAGCGTCTTCCAGAGTTGCTCCGTATTCGGCGCTTTTTGATAAAACGTTACAGACAAAATCCTCCTGTGGCTTTTATTGGCATAGATGCGCCTGATTTCAATCTGACTATTGAGTATAAACTTCGCATAAGTGGCGTGGTAACTGTGCATTATGTAAGCCCCTCTGTGTGGGCTTGGCGCTCGGGCAGAATTAAAAAAATTAAGCGATCTGTAGATTTAATGCTCACTCTTTTTCCTTTTGAGAGCCGTTTTTATCAGCAACATGACGTTTCGGTTTGTTATGTAGGGCATCCTCTAGCAAATCAATTCGGTCATCAGCCACAAACGATGGAAGCTAGGCATAAATTGGAATTAGATTTGCAAAGACCTCTTTTATGCCTCATGCCTGGAAGTCGTGCCGGTGAAGTTGAAATGCTTGCTGATCTATTTCTTGATACTGCTGAACATGTCAAAGAACAGATTGGTAAAAAATTACAGATAGTTATTCCTGCAGCCAACAGGGCGCGCTATGAGCAATTACAAAAGATTGTAGACCCTAGAAATGAAACTATCAGTCTGCTTTATCAGCAGTCTCACCTAGCTATGGAGGCTGCTGATGTTGTTTTGCTGGCATCTGGTACTACTGCACTGGAGGCTATGCTCTTAAAAAAACCGATGGTAGTCAGCTATCGCATAGGCGCTCTAACCTATCGATTGGTTTCTCCGTTCATAAAAACGCCCTTTGTATCAATCCCTAATCTTTTGGCTAATAAAATGCTAGTGCCAGAGTTAATTCAAGATGATGCTACGGTCGAAAATTTATCTGCACAGATAGTCTCAGCATTTGAAGCGGATAGCAGAGAGGATCAGGTGAATCAGTTTTATAGATTGCATGAGCAACTTACCCTTAATTCTGGCGATGTTGCAGCAGCGGCGATTGTTGACCTTATCGAGGGTAATTAAAGTCAATGACTAATTGGCAGCCGCCGTTTGATGTTGAGTTTTTGGCTGGTGTTGATGAGGTAGGTAGAGGTCCACTAGCCGGTGATGTTGTTGCTGCAGCGGTAATTCTGCCATCCAATCATCAAATACTGGGCTTAGCTGACTCTAAGGCTATCAGTGCCTACCAGCGTGAAACACTGTATAAAGAAATAACTGAAGCGGCCATTTGCTATTCAGTAGCTCGAGCGACCGTTGAAGAAATAGACCGCTTTAATATTCTGCAGTCTAGCTTATTGGCAATGCGCCGCGCAGTTCAAAGTTTGCAGATTCAACCTGAATATGTGGCTGTCGATGGTAATCATCTACCCAAATGGGAATATCTAAGTGAGTCTGTCATTAAGGGTGATAGTAAGGTAGAAGCTATTAGTGCAGCTTCAATACTAGCTAAAGTTGTGAGAGATAGAGAAATGTTGGAAATGGATGCCAAATTTCCTGGATACGGCTTTAGTTCTAATAAGGGGTACCCAACAGCACAGCATTTAGAGGCGCTAGAACGTCAAGGGCCATGCCCTATACACAGGCGTTCATTCTCTCCACTTAGGGATAAATTGAAGCCCCTTCAGTCGCCACTTCTTTAAACACTCACAGAATACCCAGAGATTGTTTGTTTTCACTTGAGTTAAAGTGCTCGAGGCTATACATTTGAACAATACTATTACATAAGAAATAGAAGGGGTGGTTTGGTGATTTACGCGCAGATAACAGGTTGGGGGGAGTACACCCCTCCACTACTCATGACCAATGACGATATGGCCAAAATCATTGATACGAGTGATGAGTGGATTCGCTCTAGATCGGGGATCCGGCAACGTTATTACAGTCATGTGTCAACTGGAGAGATGGCATGGCTCTCAGGTGAGAGAGCCCTTGCGTGTGCGGGTATTGAGGCCGCAGAAATTGATCTTGTTGTACTAGGGTCCACCACAGTGGAAGAAATCTGCCCCAACGTAGCCAGTATAGTGAAAAATAAATTAGGGGCAGAGAAGGCCGCCGCCTTTGATTTAAACTCAGCCTGCACAAGTTGGCTTTATGGTCTTAGCGCCGCAACTGATATGATCAGAGCGGGGTCAATTAAAAAGGCACTCATTATTGGCTCTGAGCGCCTCTCTTTAGCAATGGATTGGAATAAAAGAGAATCCTGTTTCCTCTTCGGTGATGGTGCAGGCGCGGTAGTCATAGAGGCCTCTGAGGAAAAGACTGGCTTATTGACTTATGATATGAGTTGTATCCCCAACAGTCGAGAATGCCTGCGTATTCCAAAATGGGGCGTCAGTCCAGCTCACTTTATTGGAGATAATTATCTCTCTTTGGACTTCGATGGGCAGGAAATATTTAAGAGTGCTATTAAGGGAATGAATGAAGCGATTGCAGCTGTGTTAGATAAGCATAACCTCTCGGCTAATGAGATTGATTTATTTGTCCCTCATCAAGCCAATGAAAGGATTATTCAAGCGTTGGCCAAGCGTCTTGATTTTCCCATGGAAAAAGTTGTGGTCTGTATTGATCAGTATGCCAATACATCAGCAGCGGCAATTCCGCTTGCACTTTGCAATGCCTTAGCGGCGGGTAAATTAAAGCCTGGCATGAAAATTCTCACTGCGAGCTTTGGTGCAGGTCTTACTTGCGGTGCTGGCATTATTCAATGGGCTGATAGAATCACTGCTAAAGGTGAGTCTGAAGCTCAAATACCACCCTATGAGGGGACAGTTTTCGATCTTATGGCGGATAGTTTTAACCATTATGGTGTAGAGGCTAGTCATTTGCTGACTTCTGGGGGTAATGGCTAATATCTATGTCTGTTGAATTTGTCCATTTACGTCTACATTCTGAATACTCATTAGTTGATGGCTTAGTTAGGGTTAAACCTCTGGCTCAAAAAGTCGCAGACATTGGTATGCCAGCTGTTGCTCTCACTGACTTCAATAATTTTTTTGGTCTAGTAAAATTTTATAAAGCCAGTCAAGCAGTCGGTGTCAAACCTATACTTGGAGCTGATCTATTGGTTGCAGAGGATAATCCTGACGCCAATGCAACCCAGCTGGTACTATTAGTTGCTGATCAGGTTGGTTATCAAAACC
>CAXEWB010000182.1:0-5425 GCA_963999835.1 uncultured Cellvibrionales bacterium
ATACTCAGCTTTCTTTGCTAAAGGCCATTCAGGTAGGTGCCAGTTATATAGAGTTGGATGTGCAATTTAGTGCCGATAAAAAGCCCGTTATTTATCATGATATTAATCTACAACGTGTTAGCGGTGCAGAAGGATATGTTAATAAAATGGATAGAGAGCAACTACTATCCATGTCTGCCTTTGAGCCAAGCCGCCTTGGCGATAAATATAAAGATGAAACAATCTCGCCGCTTGAAGCCCTAACTACCATTTTGCACCATAATCCCCATGTAACGGCCTTTGTGGAACTAAAAGAAGAATCCATTGAACACTGTGGACGCGAGCATCTACTGAAATCGGTAATGACTATCCTAAAAGCTGTGGCAAAACAAACCGTTGTGATGAGCTTTGACTATCAATTAGCGCAAATGGCGAGAGAAGCTGACTGGCCTCGGGTTGGCTTAGTTTTGAAAAATTGGCAGGATCTAAACCATCAACATATTGTCGCTACTAAGCCTAATTATATCTACACCAACCATCTAATTATCCCGCCCAACGCGGTCTTGAGTGACTACAAGGCCCTAGCTAATTCTCGATTGGTCGCTTACGAGGTTGGAAATAAAGAACTGGCTCTGTCATTAATAGATCGTGGCGTGGATATGCTAGAGACCTTTGATATTGCAGGCTTGCTAGCGCCTCATTAACCAATAAAATGAATGGGTTTAAAATCACTAACAACAGATAAACCCTAGCTTCTGCGCCACTGAGTCCCCTCTCGGCTATCTTCCAGCACAACACCCTGATCAAGCAACTGTTTGCGAATAGCGTCTGCGCCGGCATAGTCTTTGTTTTGCTTTGCCTGTGCTCTTTGACCAATTAGTGCCTCAATTTGATCTGCAGATATTTCCTCATCGCCTCGCGCTTGAGTAAACCACTGCTCCGAATTCTGTTGCAATAGGCCCAAGATATCAGCTAAACCCATTAATTTAGCCAGTTTTTCCTGCTGTTGCTTTCCCGATAACTGGTTAACTTCTTTGGCAAGCCTGTACAGTTCGCTTATAGCTACAGGAGTATTTAAATCATCAAGTAGCGCCTGATAGCCTGCACTTTCTTTATCTAGGATGGGCTCGGACTTATCCAGACCTCGAATAAATCCATACAGCGTATCTAATGACCGCCATGCGCTATCAAGTAGATCCTTACCAAAATTTTGCTCAGAGCGGTAATGGGAAGACAATATGACATAACGAAGAACTTCCCCCGGATACTGATTAAGTAAGTCCCTAACCAAACGGAAATTACCCAATGACTTAGACATCTTTTCGCCATCGATATTAATAAAACCGTTGTGCATCCAGACATTGGCTAATGGCTTATTGTCATTGGCACAGCAACTCTGAGCTATTTCATTTTCATGGTGGGGAAAAATAAGATCCTGACCACCCGCGTGAATATCAATCGTGTCTCCTAGATGTTTTTTTATCATCGCAGAACATTCTAGATGCCATCCTGGACGGCCCCGTCCCCAGGGACTGTCCCATCCCGGTTCACTGTCAAGGGAGGGCTTCCAAAGCACAAAATCACCCGCATAGCGTTTGTAATCAGCCACTTCAACACGCGCACCTGCCACCATATCCTCAAGGGTGCGATTGGATAACTGCCCATAGTCAGCCATAGACTGCACTGAAAACAGTACATGACCTTTTGCTTCACCCTCAGCGGCGTAGGCATGCCCTTTTTCGACCAGAGTTTCTACCATCTGAATCATTTCCGGAATATGCTGGGTAGCGTAGGGAATGACATCGGGTTCAAGGGTATTTAGTGCATCCATATCTTCAAAGTAGGCCTTTGAAAACTTATTAGAAATAGAATCAATAGATTCATCTAACTCATTGGCTGCAGTGATTATTTTATCATCTATATCAGTGATATTTCGGGCATAGACGACATTCGGGTAAATACTGCGAAGAACTCGGTACAAGGTGTCAAATACCACTGCTGGGCGCGCATTGCCAATATGTACAAAGTTATAAACTGTGGGACCACAGGCATAAAGCGTAATACGCTGACTATCAATTGGGGTGAAAGATTCTTTCTTGCGACTTTGAGTGTTATATAAAAATAATGTCATGCCAAATTTATCCATCTGATGAGGGGATTGCTTTCAACTCACCCTCTTTGTTTGTAATTTCAATAGAGCTATTATCACTCACACCGACTTTATGTGTTGCCTTCCAGTTATCGCGCAACCCAATTGTGCAGTTAAAGGTTAATTGATTTGAGTCTTTGTTATCACGGGTAAAGTACCCCTCGCGCTCAAACTGATAGTGCTCACCTACCCTCGCATTATTTAAGCTGGCTTCAGCTTTACAGCCCGTTATGACCGACAAAGAGTCAGGGTTTAAATAATCAGTGAAGTTTTTATCTCCTGCATCGGGCATTGGGTCTCTAAACAGTCGATCGTAGAGATTAACGTTGCAATTAACAGCATTTGAAGCCGAAACCCAGTGGATTACTCCTCGCGGTCTTATGCCCTGTGGCGCATCGGCACCGACTGTATTGGGTACCACTGTCGCCTTAATCTCCACAATATGATCGTTTTGGTCACGAATAACCTCTTCAGCACGAATAATATAAGCACCGCGAAGACGTACATAATCGCCTAGAACAAGACGCTTAAATTTCTTGCGCGATAAGGTGGTATCCTCACTGAAATCATTAAGATCGATATAGATTTGCTGGCTAAAAGGAAGCAATCTTGTACCTAAATCTTCTCGTTGAGGATGCACAGGCGCGTTAAACCGTTCACCCTCATTATCATAATTGGTAAGGGTAACTAGGAGTGGCTTTAATACACACATAGCCCGCCGGGCGTTGGCATTTAAATCATCGCGAATAAAATGCTCAAATTGGGCCAAATCAACCACGCCATCAGTCTTTGCTACAGCTAAACTATCACAGAAATTACGGATTGCATCTGCACTAACACCACGTCTGCGCAACCCAGAAATAGTAGGCATTCTAGGATCATCCCAACCATCAACATGTTTATCATCCACCAGCTGTTTTAGCTTGCGCTTACTGGTAACCGTGTAATTGAGATTTAAGCGCCCAAACTCATACTGTGTAGGCTTGCTAGGCACGGACAAGTTATCGATAAACCATTCATAGAGAGGACGATTGGCAGCAAATTCAAGCGTACAAATCGAATGGGTTATCCTTTCGATAGCATCCTCTTGTCCATGGGCAAAATCATAGGAGGGGTAGATATTCCACTTATCCCCTGTTCTATGATGAGGCATACGCTTAATACGGTAAATGACTGGATCACGCATATTGATATTGGGCGATGCCATATCAATTTTTGCTCTCAGGGTCATTTGGCCATCAGCTATTTGACCCGCTTTCATTTGCTCCAAGAGCGCCCTACTCTCAGTCGCGGGACGTTCGCGAAAGGGGCTATTGGTGCCAGCCTCTGTTAAGGTACCTCGATAATTGCGAATCTCCTCAGCACTGAGCTCGCATACATAGGCTTTCTCACTGTCAATCAGTTCGCAAGCCCAGCCATAAAACTGGTCGAAATAATCAGATGCGTAGCGAACTTCGCCACGCCATGAGAAACCGAGCCACTTAACATCATTGATGATAGCTTGCACAAATTCGTCACTTTCCTTTTCTGGATTGGTATCATCAAAACGTAAATGGCAATCGCCATGGTATTGCTCGGCTAGACCAAAGTTCAGGCAAATAGATTTAGCATGACCAATGTGCAAAAAACCATTGGGTTCGGGTGGAAACCTTGTAATTAACTTTTCTGTTTTACCTGATTGGATATCACTGCTGATAATTTGTTGGATAAAATTACTGGGTTTTTCTGGGTCGGCCATATCAGCACACTTGTAGAGTCGTTAAGAGGCGAATTATAACGTTACCTTAGTTGTCAATAAACCATATATAACAATCAACAAGCAATAGAGGGCAGTTCTATCTATTTTAAAAACTTATTCAAAGGTTGCTTTGATTTAATGCTGTTACAATTTAAAATATCGATCCCTAATTTTTTTACCTCAATATGGAAACTTTATGATCACTTTTCGGACTACTTTAGGCAATTTTTCAGTTGAATTGGATTTTGAGAAAGCTCCAATAACCTCTGCCAATTTTTTAACTTATGCCAAGGAAGACTTCTTTAATGAAACGGTCTTTCATCGCGTTATAAATGGATTTATGGTTCAAGGCGGAGGCATGACTGCCGACATGCATCAAAAAGAATCTAAGGCACCCATTGAAAATGAGGCAGACAACGGCCTGCAGAATAAAATTGGCAGTATTGCCATGGCTCGCACTAGCGATCCACATTCAGCATCCACTCAGTTTTTTATCAATGTGGCAGATAATGATTTCTTAAACCACACTAGCAAGGATATGCAGGGCTGGGGCTACGCTGTATTTGGCAATGTGGTTGAGGGCATGGATATCATAGATAAAATAAAAGAAGTCCCTACTGGCACTGTTATGGGACATCAAGATGTACCTGTCGACCCGATTGAAATCACTGAAACTATTATAAGTGACAGTTATGCGTCAAAATAATGTCTGAAACTGTTATTTCCTAGCAATCTATGTCGATACTTTTTATTTCTGATCTTCATCTTGCACCAGAGCGCCCGGATATTACCCGGGCGTTTTTAGATTTCTTGCAACAACAGGCCTCCAAAGCCAGTGCACTCTATATCCTAGGCGATCTTTTTGAAGTCTGGGTGGGAGACGATGACAATATGCCTTTAAGTCTTGACGTGCAACAGGCTTTAAAGGCGCTGACTGAGACTGGGGTCAAACTTTATATACAACATGGGAATCGGGATTTTTTGCTGGGTCAACGATTTATGGCAACTACTGGAGCTACCCTACTTGCGGATGAGCATATTATCGAATACTTTGATCATAGGGCGCTAGTTATGCATGGTGATACCCTGTGCACTGATGATGTAGATTATCAGCGCTTTAGACGTAAAGCCCGTCATCCTTTGTACAAATGGGTACTGGGCCTACTTCCACTTAAGCGCAGACAACGATTAGCGCGCGACTGGCGTGCCAAAAGCGCAGCGGCTAACAAAAATAAATCCAGCGAGATTATGGATGTCAATAACGATGCAGTTGATGCCGTGATGACAAAGCACACAGTAAACGTCCTTATTCATGGTCACACCCATCGCCCTTGTCGCCATCCATTGGCTCGTGGTGAGCGTATAGTGTTGGGAGATTGGGATAACAAAGGCTGGATTCTAAAACTTGATAAAAGTGGTTACAGCCTCAATAGCTTTGCGATTACTTGAGCCACTGAAAACGCCTGAGCAGATAAAGATACTCTGACATAGGCAAATCGGCTTGTAGCACTGGAATTCTCTATTTTTTAGGTTATTATTAACAAATATTCCTTTTTTAA
>CAXEWB010000183.1:0-4232 GCA_963999835.1 uncultured Cellvibrionales bacterium
AATCATGCCAATGCCTACGCCAGCAAACAACTTTGCTAACAGGCAGAAGATACCATAGGGAGCGATTTTCATTAAAATCATTACCATCTTCATAATAATCTCATTAAAGTCATTGAAAAAATGACTGATGCGCTGACCTTTTTCACCACTCTGAGAAATTGCAAACCCCACCAGCAAGGCAAACACAATCACCTGCAGTATACTGCCATTGGCCATTGATTGGACCGGATTACTGGGAAATATATTAATGATTGTGGTCTTTAATGGCGGCGCATCTTTAGCTACAAATTCACTGGCCATAGCCAGATCGATACCAACACCAGGTTGGATCACAATCGCCACTAAAATCGCAAGGGCGATAGCAATGGCCGTGGTGGTCATATAGAGGGCAACCGTTTTACCCGCCACAGCACCCATTCGGGAATTATTGCCCAGCGAAGAAACACCGCAGATAAGCGAGACAAAAACTAGGGGTACAACCAAAAGCTTTAAAGAACGAACAAAGATTTGTCCGACAGTATCAAACAGTCCGTTGACTAAGTAACTATCCAGCCAAAAAACATAGGTACTGGGCAATAAATTTGCGCTGAAGATAAAGTTTAAAAGGGCCCCCATTAGGAGGCCCAATAACATGGCTACAATTATTTTCTGAGTAAGACTCATAATTTTCCCTCTTTTAATCAGCGGCCATTATGAGCCTATTCAGCTTTTTTGGCTAGAAACTATAGTTAGCTTTCAAGTACCAGGAACCACCCTCATAGTTAGCCGCAGTTCGTCGAGGATAGGGCAAACCCACGCTCATACGATTAGCATTTGGGGCATCAATTTTATCCACATACTCATCAAAGATATTGGCACCACCCGCAGTGATTCTCAGGTTTTCATTGACATCATAGCCCAACTCTATATCCATATAGATAATACTATCGATTTCCGCTGTGGGATTGGTATCAGCTCCAATGCGTCCGCGCTCGTCATAGTGCTTGCCATAGTAATTTAGACGCAGCATCAAACTCCACTGCTCATTGAGATTGGTAAAGGTATTGAGCACAAAGCGATTTTCAGGGTAGTTGTTCTCAATATACTCGACATCTTTATCGCTGACAGGCTCTTTTCCATCAACTTGCTTTTGGCCAGTTACATCCACTGTATTGTGGTTAAAGGCCAGACTAGCCACTGTTTCTATACCAGAGACCAACTCAAATGAAGAGCTCAAAACCACATCAAAGCCCTGATGCTCTATATCCAATGCATTGGTATAGAAAGAAATACTGCCGCCAGAATCGGCTGTACCACCAGCTTTATAGATACGATCATCAACCTCTATCTTATACAAATCAACAGTTAGAGTGGCATTATCGGATAGATCAGAGGTAAAACCAAAGCTGATATTTTTTGATTCTTCCTCTTTTAATGGCGCACCACCAAGGTCTTTAGCATCTTGACTATCTGGTGATACCAAGCGCTTTTCAATCATTTCACCCGCACTATTAAAAGAAGTGGTAGTAGTGGTCACATTAGCCTGCCCCGGGGTAGGTGCGTGGAAGCCGGTGGACAGAGAGCCACGCAACGTTAGAGCATCACTGACCGTATAGCGACTTGCCAACTTGTAGTTTAAGGTATCGCCAAAGTCAGAGAAGTCCTCATAGCGCAATGCGTACTGCATCAGCCATTCATCACTAATATCCTGCTCTAAATCAGCATACAAAGCGATATTCTTTCTTGAGAACTTACCTGCATCGGCAGCTGTAACACTGATCATACCACTGGGGCCTGCGGTCACTCCGATCTTATCCAAGGCGTCCTTAATTACATCCTGTTCGGATTGGCTCAAGCCATCCTCATATCCATAGGTTGGTGTTTCTCCATAATATCTATAAGCATTTTTCTCACCAGCAACTGTGGTAAAGGATTCTTGGCGCCATTCCGCACCAAAGGCCAAATTGATAGTTTCACTCAAGGCTTTGCTGAAGTCAGCGTTTAAATTGGTCTCTTTTTGATCGTATCCACCCATATCAAAATCCATCTGAGGAATTTTGCCATCTTTTAAACCAAGTCCAGGAGCAACCGTGTTATTAAGAAAATAACGCAGTTTATTAGAACCTGTACCAATACTGAGGTCGTAGGCTATATCATCAGCTATTTCACCTTTGATACCACCAACCACCGACATATCAGTCTGAGCACCATCCAGATAAGGTGTAAAACCTTGCTTCAAGCTGAAGTCATGATCAAGTTCGCACAAAACTTGAATCGTTTTATGGCTATCTCCACAGTTGTCAACATAACCATTGCGATAGAAGAAACGAAAGCGACCATCGGTCTGAGCATAGTTACCATGCATATAGGCCTCGCTACCATTGCTCAGATCAAAACCAGAATTAAAGAAGAAGCGCTCTCCACTGGTCTCAGGACGACCCCAGGTCTGTACAAGCGGCGCATCACCAAAGGGGGAATCCGCTCCTACATTGGGCACACCTGCATCGATAAGGCCCTGTGCGTTTGGACGCTGAACACCCCGTGATAGGGCATCATTATCAACAGCTTCGAAACTCAGGTTTAAGAAACCATTTTCACCCAAGGCAAAACCACCATTAGCCGCCACATTGATTGATTGTTCTCCCTCGAAAAACTCGCCATACTGGGCCTGAACAGAACCGCCTTCAGAGGCATCTTTTAATTGCACGTTCATGACCCCGGCGATGGCATCAGAACCATACTGAGCGGCAGCACCATCACGCAGTACCTCAATATTCTTAAGCGCAATACCTGGGATCATGGCGAGATCAACACCATGGGAGCCATTACCTGCAGCAGGTGCAAAAAACTGAACTAGTGCTGAACGATGACGCCTTTTTCCATTCACCAAGACCAATACTTGATCGGGCGACATACCCCGCAGAGACGTAGGTCTGACAAAAGCACTACCGTCACCGGTGGCTGGGGTCGCGGTGTAAGAGGGAACCAGAGATTTCAGGGTATCTGTGATATCTGCTTGGTTACCAAAGGCAGAGAGTTCGCTTGCTGACAGAACATCTACAGGAACTGGTGAATCACTGACAGAACGCGGTTTGCTTCTGCTACCCACAATGACCACCTCCTCTAAATCGGCTGCTTGTGCCAGCTGTGCGAAGCCGAAGACAGACCCACCACCAGCAAGCATAGAGATTGCAACCCCCAAAACTGAGGTCTTTTTGATATTATCCATAATAATTCTCCTATTATAAGTTAGAAACTACTTTCACACTGCTCTCAAGAGCTGTGCTTAACAAATATAGTTTAATGCGAATAGTCTGTACCTTTATTTTCTAAACTTTTTCGGTCTGAGACATAGCTAAAAGCTAGATGCACAGGAGGCAATACAGCGATTCGCGCTTTCAATGTCTTGCGTCACCTGAACGATAAGCTCAGGAATATCTTTGGCAAGTTCACCTTTGTACAGCTACACATTACTTTCGAACCCCAATCAGGCATATCCATCAAGTGCTACTGTTAAAATTTGTTTCGGTTCTGAGATACCAGATGCTTAAATCAATCAATGCCATCACCCGCATATTGCAGAAGGCCTTCTAGCTCATCATCGGATTCTTTTAATTTAGGGTGACGACCCAAAACGAACAAAACTGGTAAAGATTCCCTCGGTATTACCCCTATCTGCCTAAGCTTCATAACATAAGAGTAGGGATGACATCATCCACTATGTAAATGATGTATTTGGGGCAAATCCAATTTTTTAGTCTGCGACTCTGACCCACAAAACTCTCTAGCTGCGTGCCAGATCGATCTTCATAGTTAAGGGGAGTAAAAACCGTTCTTTTCGATTAAAAAATCCTTTGAAAAGTGATCCTATGCCATAAATACTTCGTAAGGATGTTAGACTGGCCAGGAATTAATAAAAATGCACAAAAAATTTGCGATTCCCGTGGACAACGAAACGACAAAAAAGCCCAATGTGGCTGTGTTGAAGAGCGGCAAAAAGCGTGATGACAAGTGGAGCTCGCTTCTAATCGAAGTAGGCCAGAACCAAAGTCGCTCAGCTTTCATGGAGCTTTTCAAGCACTTTGCACCACTTTTGAAGAGCTTTGCTCAAGCGAATCGGCACAATGGTTCACTGCCGGGCATGGCAGAAGATCTCGTACAGGAAGTTATGATCAAAGTATGGCAGAAAGCATCTGGGTTTAATCCCGAAAAAGCGTCCGCCACTACTTGGATTTATACTGTGGCCAGAAACT
>CAXEWB010000184.1:0-2972 GCA_963999835.1 uncultured Cellvibrionales bacterium
ATTTTTATAAAATCCTTACCACAGTATGCTGGATAAGTAGATTCGACATTTGCTAGTCTTATTCATACCAATAAAGGCGTTGCGGATTATCCACCAGTAGCTTGCGCTGTAATTCTTCTGTCGGCGCAACACGTGGGATAATATTCACTAAGTCTCCATCATCGGGCATATGTGATTTCATATTGGGATGTGGCCAATCTGTTCCCCATAATACCCGATCAGGAAATAGCTCAACCAATCGTCTAGCAAACGGAATAAAATCACTGTAGTCCGGTGGACCTTTAAAACTTAGACGTTCAGGACAAGTCACTTTAGTCCAACAGTTCTTATTCTCACGGAGTAATTTAATAAATAGCTCAAATTCTTGGCCATCAATTGATTTGCTACAATCAGGTCGCCCCATATGATCAATTACAACGATAGAATTTAATGATGCAAAAAAATCATAATACTGTGCTAAATCTGCTGCCTCAAAGTAAACAACAATGTGCCAACCCAGCTTGGCAATGCGCTTTGCAACAGACTTTAATACCTCTGGTGGCACAGGATTAACCAAACGTTTAACAAAATTGAAACGAACACCGCGCACACCAGCTCTATGCATTTCAAGTAGCTCAGCATCTGAAATATCTGTAGATACCACTGCTACACCACGAGCCATACCTTGAGAGTGAATCAGCGCATCAACCATGGCACTATTATCCGTGCCATGACAACTTGCTTGCACAATGACATTTCTCTCGAATCCAAGATAATCTCGCAACTGAAACAACTGATTTTTTGAGGCATCACAAGGGGTATACTTTCTTACAGGCGAATAGGGAAACAGATGCCCAGGCCCAAAAACATGACAGTGAGCATCCACAGCACCCGAAGGGAGTGTAAAAGATGGCTTGCGAGGATCTGGGTGAAAGTCTAGCCAGTCTGCATCTTTTTGAAAAATACCTATTGTTTTAGCCTCCTCTACTTGCCTCTAGCTTTAAGTGACGCATCTAAACGGGGGTACACACGCCGAGCATTTAGTTCAAAAACCTTGTGTTTATCTAACTCGGAGATATCCAGAGCATCAATATAACGCTTGGTATCATCAAAATACTGGCCAGTTTGAGGATCTATACCGCGCACTGCACCCACCATTTCAGAACCAAATAAAATATTATCGATATCAATAACTTCGAATAAAAGATCGATGCCAGGCTGGTGATAAACGCAAGTATCAAAAAATACATTCTTCATCACATGCTGATCAAGAGACGGCTTTTTAAGCATATCAGCCAATCCACGGTATCGACCCCAATGATAGGGTACAGCACCACCACCATGAGGGATAATAAATCGCAAATCAGGAAAATCAGTAAACAAATCGCCTTGTAAAAATTGCATAAAAGCCGTTGTATTGGCATTGATATAATGTGCCCCAGTTGCATGAAAACAGGGATTACAAGAGCCCGAAACATGAATCATGGCTGGCACATCGAGCTCAACCATTTTTTCGAAAAAAGGATACCATTGTTTGTCTGTCAATGGTGGTGCTGTCCAATGACCACCAGAGGGATCCGGATTAAGATTACAGCCAACAAAGCCTAACTCTGTGACGGATCGCTCTAGTTCAGCGACAGAATTCTTTATGGGCACACCGGGCGACTGTGGTAATTGGCACACACCAATAAATTGTTCGGGAAATAGCTCAACGACGCGTTGGATAAGATTATTACAGGCAACTGTCCATGCCTGTGACACTTGCTCATCCCCCACATGATGAGCCATAGTCGAGGCCCTAGGCGAGAAAATGGTCATATCTGACCCACGGTCTCTGAGCAATTTTAATTGGTTTAATTCAATACTTTCCCTGATTTGGTCATCACTTATCACAGCACTTTGAGGTTCAGGTAGCGACGGGTTATCTAACCTCGCTATCTGCGCTGCACGATAGTCCTGATGTGGATCTGGAGCCGTTGTATAATGCCCGTGACAGTCAATAATCATTTCCTCTACTCCTATTTCTTAGCAATCAATTACTGCTCTAATGAATCAATATAAACTAGCCCCTTTTCTTCTAGCCGAGGTCGCATATCATAGATATCTAATCCCAATACACCACTCGCCAATTGCTCTCGTTTGGCTACTTCCCGTGCCTCTCGCTGACGAGACTCTTCCAGCACCTGATCTCCCTCCGCACGCGCTACTACCACTACCCCATCGTCGTCAGCTACAACAATATCCCCTGGATTAATCAGTTGTCCGGCACATATGACGGGCACATTGACACACCCAAGGGTATTTTTTACCGTACCCTTAGCATTTATCGCCCGTGACCAGACAGGGAAATCCATCTCCTTTAGATCTCGAATATCACGAACGCCTGCATCAATAATCAGCCCTTTTACACCCCGCGATTTTGCCGATGTCGCTAATAAATCACCAAACATGCCATCTGTGTTATCGGTGGTACAAGCAACCACCAAAACATCACCTTCTTGGCATAGCTCAATCGCTACATGCAACATCCAGTTATCGCCCGGCTGAGCCAATACTGTAACTGCAGATCCTCCCATCCGTGCGCCGCCGTATATAGGTCGCATATAAGGCTTTAACAAGCCGGTGCGACCCTGCGATTCATGAACGGTGGCTACGCTCATTTTGCCGAGATTAGCTACCACGTCTTTATCTGCCCGAGCAATATTTCGAACTGCTACCATTTTCATTTGTTTTGCTCCTCTTCCAACTAAAAAAAGATTATCTATAAGTTAAGTCTTGCCAAAGAATGCTTCGGGCACAAAAAGTTCACCACGACTTAATAGGCGTGCGGTGCGTAATACTCCAGCCTCTAGTACCTGTGGTGGGTCAAATTTCTCATCGATTTCAAGACTTACTGAAAACTCGCCTGAAGGATGTTCTACTGACAGTAATTGATGACCTGCATCGGGCATATTCGCAATATCATCAGCAACAGTGCCAGGAATAATGGCTGC
>CAXEWB010000185.1:0-2643 GCA_963999835.1 uncultured Cellvibrionales bacterium
ACCTGATCAATTGTTCGAGGGGTGGTTGGGCCGCTATCTATATATGGAAGCTTTCTCCACAGCCGCATTCATCTTTAACATTGGGGTTTTTAAATTCAAATCCTTCATTTAGCCCCTCTTTGACATAATCTAATTGGGTGCCATCGAGATAGACAAGACTTTTAGGATCTACAACTAACTGAACCTCGCCACACTGGAACACGTGGTCTTCACTGGAGGCCTGATCAACAAACTCAAGAACATAGGAGAGCCCAGAGCATCCAGTCGTTCTCACACCTAGTCTTACACCGATGCCCTTAGTTCGGTGTTGAAGGTGCCGAACAACGTGCTCTTCGGCAGATGGAGTCATGGTAACTGCCATTATTTGTCTCGCTTTTCCCTAATGTCGCGAACCGCAGCCTTAATAGCGTCTTCAGCGAGCACTGAGCAGTGAATCTTGACTGGAGGCAATGCCAACTCTTCGGCAATGGCGGTGTTCTTAATCTGTTCTGCCTCATCGATATTTTTGCCTTTTACCCATTCGGTCAACAGCGAACTTGAGGCGATTGCAGATCCGCAGCCATAGGTCTTAAATTTTGCGTCTTCAATAACACCGTCATCATTGACCTGAATCTGCAGGCGCATAACATCACCACAGGCGGGCGCACCGACCATACCGGTGCCAACATTCTTAGAGCTGTCATCCAGTTTGCCAACGTTGCGCGGATTCTCATAATGATCAATCACTTTATCGCTATAAGCCATTTTTATACCCTATTAAATAATTTCTCAACGATACTGAACACTTAGGAAATCCTAGTGAGCAGCCCATTCTACCTGATCTAGGTCAACACCATCTTGGAACATATCCCAAAGGGGTGATAACTCTCGTAATTTTTCCACCGCATGTCTAATTTTAGCCACTGCCTTGTCGATATCTTCTTCGGTTGTGTAGCGCCCGATACTAAAGCGAATCGAACTATGGGCCATTTCATCATTTAACCCCAGCGCACGCAAAACATAAGAGGGTTCTAAGCTTGCTGACGTACACGCCGACCCAGAGGATACAGCAAGATCACGCAGTGCCATAATCAGTGACTCCCCCTCTACAAAAGCAAAGCTGATATTGATAATTCCGGGCACATGCTGTTGCTCCGAGCCATTAAGGTACACTTCTTTCATATCAGAAACACCCTGCCATAAACGTTCACGCAGTTTTTCAATACGTGCCATCTCTGCATCTAAGCTCTCTTTACCCAACTTAAAGGCTGCACCCATACCGACAATCTGATGAGTGGGCAATGTGCCTGATCGCATTCCGCGCTCGTGACCACCACCATGCATTTGCGCTTCAATACGCACCCGGGGCTTGCGCCTAACATAGAGCGCGCCAATGCCCTTAGGGCCGTATATCTTATGCGCAGAGAAGGACATCATGTCGACATTCATTGTATCGACATCAATTGCTGTTTTACCCGCACTCTGGGCAGCATCGACGTGGAAGAAAACTTTATTGTCACGGCAGATTTCACCAATTGTAGCAATATCATTTAATGTACCCAATTCATTGTTGACGTGCATAATGGATACCACTGTCGTGTCATCGCGCAGTGCATCGGCAACTGTCTGCGGCTGAATAAGTCCATTTTTGTCGGGGTCTAGATAGGTTACTTCAAAGCCTTCACGCTCCAATTGGCGACAGGTATCCAAAACCGCCTTATGTTCGATTCTGGAGGTAATGATATGTTTACCCTTGCGAGTATTAAAGTGAGCGCAACCCTTGATGGCTAGATTGTTAGCCTCAGTAGCACCAGAGGTCCAGACAATCTCTCTGGGATCGGCACCAATCAGGTCCGCAACATCATTACGCGCTTGTTCGACCGCCGCCTCTGCTTGCCATCCAAACATATGTGAGCGCGATGCAGGGTTGCCAAACTGACCGGATGGGGTGAGAAACTCCATCATCTGTTCCGCTACCACTGGGTCCACTGGCGTAGTGGATGCATAGTCTAAATATATAGGAAGGTTCATTAACTTCTCCATAATCAACAGGCACTTGCCTGCACGTTTTCATCTAACACTAGTAACTGTTCAATCTGTCTCTGGGCAACCGCTTGCACATCTCGCTTAGCCACTAAGTCGGCAAGAGAAATGGCACTTAAGAACCTGTGGATTTGCCGACTTAAGTCATGCCATAAATTATGCGTCAGACAAGTCTCTCCACCCTGGCAGTCTCCTTTACCCTGACAACTAGTGGTGTCGATAGATTCATTAACTGCGTCTATAATTTGCGCCACATAAATGCTATCGCTAGATCTAGCCAAATAGTAGCCGCCTCCGGGACCTCTCACGCTGGCGACCAAGTCACCCTGCCGTAAACGAGAGAATAACTGCTCAAGGTAAGACAGGGAGATTGACTGGCGATCTGAGATATCTGCCAGCGACACGGGACCCTCTTTGGCATGCAAAGAAAGATCTAACATGGCAGTCACCGCATAGCGTCCGCGGGTTGTAAGTCGCATAACTTATCCTAACAGTAGTGGCTGTAATTTCGTGGCAGTGATTATCCAATACCCGACTATTTCAGTCAATTAAATAACTGATTAAAATGGTAGGTTATTTTTCTATCTTACGCTGCACCGCCGAAAGCAGACCACGCAAAAT
>CAXEWB010000186.1:0-2344 GCA_963999835.1 uncultured Cellvibrionales bacterium
AGAGTATTACACTCCAGATGGCTGCATGAGTGAGGATCACCTACTGCATGTGATTGAATTTAAGTGATGTAACTTGATGAGTCAAGCTAATTCGTGGTCTAACCTTGATATGTGAGCCATACTTGGTGATGAATTTCTTAAAAGTTCAATGTCTGACTTAGAACATTTTAAAACACGATGACAGCTAACATTCAACCAACCTGACAAAAGTTATGTAGGTCTTCAACCTTAAATTTTTAGTCTATCTATTCCTCAATGAAGATGCGAGCTAAAGTAGCCTACTTGGATAAGAGAACGTTAACTCTTTTAATTTTTTAATACAAATAAACATAATTTTTATCTGACTTTGAGCCTAATTTTATAATCCAATAAAGGGCATATAGAGAAAGGATTGCGCTAAGTTGGTGCAATTTAAACTCTATTTTAAAAGAGGTATTTTTTTCTGGTAGGTGAGTATCTTCTAATGTTAGGCTTATTGGCCTATAGAATTGACCTAAAAAAACTATCTCCAGCTAAACCATTAATGAACGGTGAAATTGCTCAGCAGAAAAACGATTCGGGATGGCTTGCAGAACTCGAACTCAATTATGCAGTCCGACGTGGCAAGACCTGCTTAGTGCGAAAGAAACAGCGTGGCCCACTCACAATGCAGCGGCCGTTTTATCCCGAGGACGATATCTGTCATAGTTATCTTTTGCACCCACCAGGTGGCGTGGTCGGTGGCGATAAGCTGAAAATTAGGCTTGAGGCCGAGCCCGCATCCCATTGTTTGATTACCACACCTGGGGCGACTAAATTCTATCGATCAAAGGCCGACCTGAGCAGTGAACAATCACAGAGGATATCCGTTGCCGAGGGCTCGGTTGTCGAGTGGCTTCCACAGCAAAATATATTTTTCCCTGGCGCCCGATCCTCGCTGAACACACAAATTGATGTCACGCCTACAGGCAAATTTATTAATTGGGAAATGCACTGTTTTGGACGTCCTGCCAATAAAGAAAACTTCCACAATGGCAAGATTAGCAGCAGAACTGAGATCTCTATCGGTGGTGAATTGCGATTAGTAGAGCAGCTGTTTACTGATAATGACTCCCTGATCCAGTCTCCCAGTGGACTGCGCAGGGCAGCTATGCAAGGCTGTTTAATAGCAGCTCCCTGCAACCAGCTGCAACGAGATCAGTTGGAACAAATTTTGCATGAATATATTTACCCAGATTCAATTGGTCTAACTTTGGTCGATGAAGTTCTGGTTGTGAGAGTATTGGGCGATCAGATTGAACCCATACTCGATATATTTACCCAACTGTGGTCCCAGTTGCGTTCAGAATGGTTGCAAAAACCACCCTGTCCGCCGCGAATATGGGACACATAACCTAAGAACTGACTATGGAATTAACACCTCGCGAAAAAGATAAATTGATGTTGTTCACGGCTGCCCTTCTCGCAGAGCGTCGCAAAGCTCGAGGGCTAAAACTCAACTACCCCGAAGCTGTCGCCTACATAAGTGCCGCCATTCTCGAAGGTGCAAGGGATGGCAAAACAGTGGCCGAATTGATGGATTATGGGCGCACGCTTCTCAGTATCGACGATGTAATGGATGGTGTTGCCGAGATGATTCACGATGTACAGGTGGAGGGAACCTTTCCCGATGGCACCAAACTCGTCACCGTCCACAACCCTATAGTATAGGAGCCAAACACATGATTCCTGGAGAATTAAAAACGGCTGCGGGTGAAATCCAGCTCAATAGTGGTCGCAAACTGACTACCGTCAAGGTAGCTAATATTGGCGATCGCCCAGTTCAGATTGGCTCACACTACCACTTCTTTGAAGTCAATGAATCCCTAATTTTTGAACGTGATGCGACATTGGGATATCGGCTCAATATTGCCTCTGGAACTGCGGTTCGATTTGAGCCTGGGCAGGAGCGCACCGTTGAACTTGTGGCCTATGCCGGCTCGGGAGACGTGTTCGGGTTTCAGGGTAAAGTAATGGGTAACATCAGCAAATACAACGCACCTAAAGGAAAGGAGTAACCTATGCCGAGATCAATTTCGAGGCAAGCCTATGGGGAAATGTTTGGCCCTACCACTGGTGACAAACTTCGCCTAGCAGACACTGAACTGTGGTTAGAGGTGGAGCGCGATTTCACCCACTATGGCGACGAAGTCAAATTTGGTGGCGGCAAAGTTATTCGCGATGGCATGGGACAAAGTCAAAGACCCAGCGCAGAAACAGTCGACCTAGTCATTACCAATGCAGTGGTCATTGATCACTGGGGTATAGTCAAAGCCGATGTGGGCATCAAAGATGGGCGTATTTTCGCTGTGGGCAAAGCCGGTAA
>CAXEWB010000187.1:0-12700 GCA_963999835.1 uncultured Cellvibrionales bacterium
CAGTATTGCTAGCAAGAGGAGACACAAAACCGTAGCCCTCAGCATGCCCAATCACTCGACCCTTAATCAGATTCAACCTATCTAAGGTACCATAACCCCCTCTTCGATTACTCACCAGCTGTCCATCTCTGACCATCGCTATTAGGCGTCTTCGCAGGGCTTCAACAGGCTGCTTATCATGCAGGTCCAAGCCTTCACAAATCTCACTATGCGTTAAAGGTCCTGCACTGTGTTCAAGATAATCCAAGATAAAGTCCCGGCTGGGAATTGGATCTTTTATGTCCTCAGTATAAGGGGAACTGCCATTTATATCTTTGGATCTATCCATTGATATTTAACCTAATTTTTCCCACAGTCTATGCTGTATTAAGCCGCGAGAAAAGAAGTTATTTTTAAATGCATAGTCTGACTAAAAAAAAGAAAGCCTCGTTTACGCGAGGCTTAAATGAGGAGGGTACAAAACAAGATCGACTTAAGCCATCCGTGGCGGTTCGCAACTACCTTGTCGCACTAGCATGAAAACTGATGGTTCCTTGACCAATTTCAGGACTGCCCAAGAGCTTCTTGAGCCTACTTCAGAACTACCATTTTCTTACTAGTTAAGTCCGTTTGGGAGCATCCTGCTAGCAAGCCGACCTTGTGTATACCTTAGCGAGATTAAGTAAGAAAAAAAATTACACTGACGAATTAATACAAAGGTATTAATTTATTGTCTTTACTATTTAAACACCGGTGCGTGTTCAATAAGTTTGCGTATTATATTGACCTTTTTGTGATTCTCTTCAGGACTCAAATGTTCTTGTTGCTCACTAAACTCTGTAACCAACTCACGAAGATCTGACATTCCGTAAAGACCGGACAGGCCCAACAAATCGTGGATGATTTTTCTCACTCTAGTTTCAGTATCATTGCGCAGAGATTCTTCTAACTGAGCCAAATTATCCAGAAGGGCCTTTTTTAATTCCTGCTTAGGTAGCACATTGCCCAGAAGACCATCACCCGATAATTGGGTGGCGGGGGGTTTCCGATTTATGGCATCTAAAATTGCGTGAATCAACTGCACTTCATCAATTGGTTTCAAGAGTACCTTTATAGCCCCAGCTGTAATCATTTTTTGTTGCTCTGATTCTGTAATATCTGCGGTTAAGCCAATAATCGGAGGACTTTCTATACTTTGTTCAACAATAGCCTGTGAAGCAACAATGCCATCGATCTCTGGCATATGCATATCCATTAACACCACATCAACCTCAGGATCTTTAGCCATATCAATAGCCTCTCGCCCTGTTTGTGAAATAGCACAGGTAGCGCCATACCCCCTGAGTAATTTAAGCAACAGCTCCTGATTAAATGGATTGTCCTCAGCAACTAAAATTGACACGCCCGACAAGACCTCTTCAGGCTTAGGAAAATGATCCTTTATGCGCTGAAGAGTGGGTACTGTTTGCGGTTCAGCAAATTTACAAGTAAAGGTAAAGGTGGAGCCCACATCGACCCTACTACTGGCACTTATTCTACCCCCCATGGCCTTTACTAAACTTTTGGATATTGAAAGTCCCAAACCGCTACCACCAAATCGACGACTAATAGAACTGTCTTCTTGAATAAAGGCATCAAATAGCGTGTCGATTTTTTCTTTGGCAATTCCTTTGCCAGTATCAGTAACAGAAAACTCCAGAACAACTGACTTATTTTCTTTACCTAAAAATTTGATATTGGTCTTTACCCCACCCGTTTCAGTAAACTTGATCGCATTACTAAATAAATTTGTCAGTACCTGTGCCAGACGCGCAGCATCACCACTGACATACTTAGGGACATCTTCTTCGATTGTAACTTCATAAGTCAGACCCTTATCATCCGCCTGTCTTGAGAAAACCGTCGTGGTGTCGTCAATCAATGTCACCAAATTAAAGGTTTTGTTATTGAGGGTAAAACCACGCACATTGGCTTTTGAAAAATCGAGAATATCATCAATAACTGTGAGCAGTACGTCTGAGCACCTATAAATCATTCGTATATGTTTGCGACGCTCGGACTCATCATTTTCCTTTGAGAGCAAGTCTGTAAATCCCATCACAGCTGTAAGTGGCGTGCGAAGTTCATGGCTCATGCGTGCCAAAAACTGATCCTTGGTCTTCATCGCCTCTTCCAGATCAACTAATGTCACTTGTAGCTGAGAAGTAGCACGCTCAATCTCACGCTCCATGCGTACTTTTGACTCTCGTACATTGGATGCCAAGCTGTTAATTCCCTGCGCAAGCTTGTCGAGTTCATACAAACCCATTTCATTGGCAACCGATTCAAGATCACCTTGCTGCATCTTCTCAACCACTTCAGTCAGAGATTCAACAGGGCGTGAAATAATGCGGCCAATTCTGACAGACAACCAAAAAGTCAACAATAAGCCTAGCGTGATCACTGATATTGTTGTCAAAACCATGTAGGTTCGCTTTTCTATCAGATATCTGTCTGTCAACTGTAGCAATACCCAGCCTATTGGCTCAGGCTTGGGATCAAAGATGTGATTATTGTTATCCTCTGCGACATCTTGATTAATCATGTCAGAGTAGAAATACCAGTGATTATCTATGTAGAACGGGGAACCATCATTAAAGCCTGCTGGCATATTATCTGTTTTTAACTCAATTTCGCCAATTCTCATTAGTTCACCATCTTGGTAACTAGTGAAAAGTATGCCAGTTACAGCAGGATCCTTGAGTACCGTTTGGCCCAATACTTCCAGCATCTCTGTATCGCCAGAGCTCACAGCAAATGCTGCAAATGACGCTGTCTGATTAACGCCGATTTTACCCCCATCATTGAGATTAGCCTGCAATTTTGAAGATTGGCTAGAGATCATATACCAACCCAGAGCCATACTCAGCAAACCAAGTGGCACTAGGCTTGTAAGCAGTAATTTGTAGTGAATACTATTGAAAGCTCTTTGTGATTTCATGGTATCGCCAATTCCTATTTAAAGACGAAATTGTCTAGGTACACCCCTATCTGTAGTAACAATAATTCTTAACATCAGTAATTTTAATCAGGCATATTTGCCAGTTTAAATAAAATCCTTGACGACTAAATAACCTGTTATGAATTTAATAACCCCAATTTCTGTCCTAGGATACCGGCTTGAGTGCGATTGGTTAATCCAAGCGCCCTTAACATTGCACTGACATGAACTTTGACGGTATTTTCAGAAAGATCCAGTTCACGAGCAATATGCTTATTCGAGTAACCTCGGCTTATGCAACGCAGGATATCCATTTGACGTTCAGTGATAAGCTCAGAAATAATTTCTATATTAACTCCTGAGTCGACCTCATCTACTACCTTGGCTACTTCTGGCACTGACTCAATAAGATATTTTGGGACGAATTGTTCACCATTAATAGCTTTTAGTATGGCTTCAAATAGAGACTCTTTGGGCGCCGACTTGGTAACAAAACCAGTGACGCCTAATTCAAAGCATTTACGGATATGCGTTGAATTTTCAGAGGCCGATAAAACAATTAGAGGCAGGTTGGGATGACGCTCGCGAATTGCACTGATAAAACTAAAGCCACCAGAACCACCAGGCATAAACAAATCAAGTATCATCAGATCAATTGTCTGATCAGACAGAATAGACATTGCATCATCACAATTTATGGTGGTTGTGACTTCAAATTCATCAAATTGTTCAGTCAACGTCGCTTTGAGTCCCTCGCAGACAAAAGCATGATCATCAACAATCAGAATGTTCATCTACCTTTTCCTTACATGACTGAGACATGTGATTTCCCTATCAAACTTTACTCAGTTGAACTACCTTGGATAAGACCTTTTGAGAATAACAGAATCAAAAGCTGTCTGCACCTGTAGAGCTTAACCTAAAAAAGGCGTTTTGTTGCATACATTAAAAAGGCGACCTCATTGGTCGCCTTCTTAGGAACGGGAGAATTAATTTTCCAACTTTTCTCTAATTCGCGCTGATCTTCCTGAGCGCTCACGCAGATAGTAGAGTTTAGCTCGACGTACAGCACCACGGCGCTTCACTGTGATACTGTCTACTAGGGGGCTATATGTTTGGAATGTACGCTCAACACCAATACCATTGGAGATTTTACGCACAGTAAAAGAAGAATTTAGCTGTCGATTTCTCTTGGCTAAAACAACGCCCTCAAAGGCCTGTAAACGCTCTCGGTTTCCCTCTTTAACCTTGACCTTGACAACAATAGTGTCACCGGGGCTAAAGTCGGGGATATCCTTATTCATTTGCTCTTTTTCAAGAGCCGCAATAATTGGTGTCTTATTGGTCATTTTTTTGCTCCTCAATTCGCATTGGTTGGTGGCATGCCACCTGTTTTAGAGCTCTGTACAGAGAGGATGAGCTTATCCTTTGCCATCATCTGCCAGCGCATGTTTCAGTCCCTCTAACAGAGTCACTCGCTCTTGATCAAGCTGCAACTCATTTAGCAATTCTGGTCTTCTCTGTTGGGTTCTACTTAACGATTGAAGCAGTCGCCAACGTCTAATTTCTTTATGATTACCAGATAACAAAATATCTGGCACCTTAAGACCTTGATAATTATCAGGCCGCGTGTAGTGCGGGCAATCTAGCAATCCATCGGCAAACGAATCTTGAGCAGCTGACTCGCTATGCCCAAGCGCGCCAGGTATCTGCCTGATCAGGGCATCCACAAATGCCATTGCGGGTATTTCGCCGCCACTCAGGACATAGTCACCTATTGACCACTCTTCATCGACTTCTAGCTGAATAAGCCGTTCATCAATTCCTTCGTAGCGTCCTGCAATCAAAATCAACGATTGCTGACTTGAAAAATTGTTAACTGCCACTTGGGTCAAAAGCCTGCCCTGTGGTGACAGATAAACTACCTTTGATCGGCCTCCCACCCATGATCTTGCAGCCTCAATAGCACCACGTAAAGGCTCAATCATCATGACCATACCAGGGCCACCGCCATAGGGACGGTCATCAACCGACTTGTGGCTATCCTTGGCATAATCTCTGGGATTAAATGTATCTAACTCAATTAAGCCCTGATCTATCGCCCTACCACTGACACCAAAGTCGGTCACTGCTTTAAACATGTCCGGAAACAGAGTAATCAGTGCTATCTTCATAACCAGAACTCCGCCTCACATATCAAGTCACTAGAAATCAGGATCCCAGGTAACGTCAATACGTTTTGCATCTAGGTCGATATTCAAAACATACTTCTGTGAGTAAGGGATCAACCTCTCTCTATTATCTATGCTCTCTGTATCGCCCTTGACAACAAGCACATCGTTGGCGCCTGTTTCGAGTAACGTGTCTACCAATCCCAATCGCTGCTCTTGTTGTAAGAAACAGCTGTAGACTACTAGTCCCTCAAGTTGATACCAGTAAAATTCTCTTTCCTCGAGTTTGGGTATGGAAATCTCTGCAACCTCGATGTCACTGTGACACCAATCGCGAGCAACATCTCTATCATCCACGCCCTTAATGTGTCCAACAAAACCGTCACTCTGTCGCTTCCACGCATCTATTTTAACCTGATGAGTGACGCCGTCTTTCTCGATAAACCAAGGTTGATAGTCAAATATTTTTTCCGCCAATTCGGTGTACGACCGAATTTTTACCCAACCGCGCACACCGAAAACCGCCGAAATACGCCCGACAACAAGCCTTGGTTGAACAATATCCGAATTGCTCACAGGCTATGTTATCTCTTTAAGCTGCTTGTTTAGCAGCCTCTTTAAGCAGTGTTGAAACACGATCGCTGATTTGCGCTCCTTGACCGCGCCAATAGCTGGCCCGCTCAAGATCTACGCGTAATCGCTGCTCACCACCTCTAGCGATGGGGTTAAAAAAACCGATACGCTCAATATACCGAGCATCTCGTGCCTTGCGAGAGTCAGCCACAGTAATGTGGTAAAAAGGCCTTTTCTTTGATCCACCACGAGCTAATCTAATAGTTACCATTTATTGATACCCTTTAACTGAGCATTGTTTGCTCAAAATTGCATAGTTAATTTTGTAACCCCAATATAGGATAAACCCAGAGAGACCCTATAAAAGGCGCGTTATATTACGTTAATTACAGCTGAAAGGAAACCTATTTGTTAGGTCATTTTTGTGAAAGGGGGGTTGCATTAGTAAAGGCTATAAACTAGAGGCGCGGGAAACCACCCGGCGGGGCCATATTTCCGAGACCACGCATCATATGTTGCATACCTTTGCCCTTCATTTTTTTCATCATTTTACCCATCTGTTTATGTTGCTTAATGAGACGGTTCAAATCCTGAATAGTTGTACCAGATCCCTGAGTAATTCGTCTTTTACGGGAGCCATTAAGGATATCAGGATTGGCGCGCTCTCCAGGGGTCATAGAATCTATAATAAACTCCATTTTGCTGAATTGGCTTGTCACATCCTTTTGTTGAGCCAGTTGAGCCATATTACCCATACCGGGCAACTTATCTACGAGTTCTTCCATTCCACCCAACTGCTTCATCTGTTGTAGTTGTTCACGCAGGTCATTGAGATCGAAGCGTTTTCCCTTGACCACCTTATTCGCTAATTTTTGGGCCTTTTCTTGATCTACCTTTCGTTCAACATCTTCGATTAAACTGAGTACATCACCCATGCCCAAAATTCGCGAGGCGATTCGCTGGGGATGGAATGGCTCAAGGGCATCAGTTTTCTCGCCAACACCAAGAAACTTAATTGGCTTGCCCGTGACATGACGAACTGAAAGGGCAGCGCCTCCCCGAGCATCACCATCAACCTTGGTAAGAATAACACCGGTTAAGGGCAATGTTTCATTAAATGCCTTGGCCGTATTAACCGAATCTTGACCTATCATGGCATCTACAACGAATAGTGTCTCGACTGGATCAGCAACCTTATGCACCTGCACAATTTCACTCATCATCTCTTCATCAACAGCCAGTCGACCTGCTGTATCAATAAGTAATACATCGATGAATTTTTTCTTAGCCGCGGCGATAGCACTTTTAGTAATATCAACAGGCTTCTGATCCTGAGTGCTAGCGAAAAACTCAACATCCACTTCTGTAGCCAGTGTTCTTAACTGTTCAATGGCTGCCGGACGGTGAACATCAACGGAAACTACCATCACTTTCTTTTTCTCGCGCTCTTGTAAAAAACGCGATAACTTAGCCACTGAGGTTGTTTTACCGACCCCCTGCAGACCTGCCATCAGAATGACCGCGGGAGGTTGAGCGTTAAGGTTTAGGGTTGCATTTTCTTCACCCATAACCTGTTCGAGTTCAGCTTGAACAATCTTTAAGAATTGTTGTCCCGGGTTGAGACTGCTACTTACCTCACGCCCCAGAGCACGCTGTTTTACAAGCTCGATAAAGTCCTTTACTACAGGTAATGCAACGTCTGCCTCAAGCAGCGCCATGCGCACTTCGCGCAACGTTTCCTGAATATTGCTCTCACTCAGACTTGCCTTACCAGAAATTTTCTTAAGGGTCAGCGACAAGCGCTCAGTCAAGGTCTCAAGCATTGCCATCTCTGTTAATTCCTATCACACATTTTTTCGCTTACTATTATAACAGCAATTTATTCTGTCACTTCACCTAATGACTTTAATATGACACACTTATCCAAGAAGTTAATGGAATAAAATATGATAAATCTTGTTTTTGGATCTGGTGCTATTTTCTTATATATCTGCGGCTGGATGGTACTCATCGGCAGATTGCGCTACCCGAGTAAATTTAATATTTTCACTCTACAGTTGTTAGCTGCCTTTGCCATAGTGCTTCATGGTTTTATCGTTCAAAGGATAATGTTTACCAAGGTGGGCCTTGATCTCAGCCTGACCAGCGTATTGGCACTTTTGGCAATTGTGACAAATGGGCTCGTATGGATAAGTAGTCTAAGTAAACCACTGCATAATCTCTATTTAGCTTTGTTCCCAATCTCTATTGTGACAATTATTTTTGCTCTAAATAGCCCTAATTATGAACCGACTTTTGTCGCTTCTTCAGGCGTCCAAGCACATATCTTACTATCCGTGCTCGCCTACAGCTGTTTAGCCATAGCGGCACTCCAAGCTTTACTTTGTGGCTATCAAAACTGGCAACTTAAACACAAGCATCAAAATACCTTTATGCGAACCTTACCTGCTCTTGAAACCATGGAGACGCTTCTGTTTCAAATAATCTGGACTGGTGAAATCATCTTGACCCTTTCACTAATCAGCGGGTTTCTCGTCTTCGATAACCTATTTGCACAACAGTTAACACATAAAGTTGTATTCAGTCTGTTCGCCTGGCTCGTCTATGCTTGTCTACTGTTTGGTCGACAATACTATGGTTGGCGTGGACATCGGGCCATCAATTGGAGTTGGATTGGCTTCTGTGCAATTATCCTAGGTTATATTGGAAGCAAATTTGTAATCGAATATCTTTTGCAATAGCGTTTGAATAAGAAAACCCTGTTGCTAATTTAATAAATCTCATTCACCATACCTGTATCGAATTCTTTAGAGGCAATCTTTTCTTGGACGGTTCTCAACCACTGGTTCTCTGGGTCGCGCTGTTCTTTCTACTAATGCTGTCCGCCTTTTTTTCTGGCTCGGAAACGAGCATGATGTCTCTCAATCCCTACCGGCTGAGGCATCAAAGAAAGAAAAGTGCCGGAGCACGACGCGCTGCCAAACTACTAAGGATGCCAGATCGCTTGATTGGGCTTATTTTGGTTGGCAACAACGCAGTTAATATTTTGGCGGCAATTATTGCCAATATGCTCGCAATCTACTACGTGGGTGAAGCTGCAGCACCCTGGGTGGCTACGGCAACTCTTACCATTACAGTTTTGATTTTCTCTGAGGTAACACCAAAAACCATAGCCGCTCAGAATCCAGAGTGGTTTGCATTCAAAGCCAGCCATGTTCTTAAGCCCTTATTGCAAGTCCTAAATCCACTGGTTTGGTCGATCAATAAATTGACTAATAGCTTCATCAGTCTGCTTGGCTTTGACCCCAACAAAGATCGCGATGATAGCCTGGATACAGAAGAGTTAAAATCTCTGGTTGATATTTCAGGGCATAAAATTTCCTACAGTAATCAGGGGATGCTCCGGGCCATTCTCGATCTGGAGAACATGACTGTAGAGGATATTATGATTCCTCGAAACGAAATAATTGGGCTAGATTTAGAGGACGACATTGATAGCCTTGTAGATCAAATCATCTCTTGTGAATACAGCCGCCAACCAGTCTATGAGGGCGATATCAACAATATTATTGGTATTTTTCCTGTGCGCAAAGCAACCCATCTCTTACGTTCAGAGTCCGTCACGCATATGGCGATTAAACGCTTTTCTGACGAGGCTTATTTCATTCCTGAAAGTACCAAACTGACCACCCAGTTAGTCAACTTCAAGAAAATTCGCGGTCGTTTTGCAGTAGTGGTCGATGAGTATGGTGAAGTACAGGGTTTAGTCACTCTTGAGGATATTCTGGAAGAAATAGTTGGGGATTTCACCACTAACACTGCTGATAAGGTGGAAGAAGTTATTGCTAAAAGTGACGGTAGTTATCAGATTGACGGAACCGCGACCATTCGCGAAATCAACAAGGCAACGGGATGGGAATTGCCACTTGATGGCCCAAAAACAATGAACGGTCTAGTTCTAGAGCAGCTAGAGAGTATTCCAGATGGCAACTTGAGCCTCACCATAGGAAATCACCGTATTGAAACACAAGAAATTAACGATACGGGGGTAAAAACGGTTGTAGCTGTTTGCCTTAAACCCGTTGAGCAACCCCCTAAAGACTAATCAACTGTAGAGTCTCTCAAAGCCGCCCTTTCAGTACAGAGATCAAGCACTTGTTTTCGTTGCTCTCTATCAAGGTAAATCCAATTTCTAATTTCTTCAGACCGTCGAAAGCATCCCTTGCACATGTCATTGTCATCGAGTTGACAGAGGGATATGCAAGGAGAATTGTAGTTTGCTTCTGTCACCGCTTTATTTTAACCAGTTCACTTTTCATAATTTCAGCCTTGTGCACATAATGTTCTGCCGAACCCCTTAGCATTGCTTTAGCCTGCTCATCCAACTGGCGAATAATCTTTGCCGGAGAACCAATCACCAATGAACCATTGGGTATAACATCTCCCGCTTTAATAAGGCTATTGGCTCCAATAATACAATCGCTCCCAATCTTAGCGCCATCAAGCACAACCGAATTAATACCTACGAGTGTCCGATCACCTATTTCCCTACAGTGAATCATGGCTTTGTGTCCTACCGTCACATCCTCACCAATTTTCAGGGGTTGACCGGGATCACAATGGAGTACAGCACCATCCTGAATATTAGTTCGTGCACCAATCTCAATCAGATCACAATCAGCACGTATGACAGCATTAAACCAAACACTTGTGTTTTCCTTGAGAACTACTCTGCCAATGACATCTGCACTTTCAGCAACGAATACCGACGCATCAATTTGAGGCATATCACTACCTAATTGGTAGATCATTTTGTTACTCCCTGTCGAAGCCTATTAATTTTTTCACGATCTGGATAGCGCAAGTTTATTTGCGCATCTAGGGTTGTATTCAGCATATCCACCAATATATGTAGAGTGAATCCCCAAATTTTATAGTCTTGGTAAGGAAAGTATGGCAACTTGACCTTTTCAGAACCTCTACCAACTTCAAAATATTCATATCGCTTAATCTCAGTGAGCATTGCAATGGGTAGATCAAAAATAGCAGCAATCTCAGTGGGTTGAGCTGTTAATTTTAGGGGGGTCTTGGCCAAACCAACAAAGGGATAGACCTCTAAATTGCGCGTTTTTGGTGATCCACTGGGCAACATGGCAATGGGGGTTACAAGATCGACTGACAAGCCAATTTCTTCTTCAGTTTCACGCAGTGCCGTGGTCAAAAGATCTCTATCAGCTATATCCCACATACCTCCAGGTAAAGCCACCTCACCTGCATGGTTATTTAAATGCGCTGCGCGCTGGGTAAGTACCAACAGAGGGTTGCTTGGGTCACCATGCAAAATAAGCATCACTGCGGCAGCATGACCCCGATCCTGCGGTAGCGGACAGAGGGATTTTATTGGAAAATTTAGTAACTTATCTATGATTAAATCTAGCATTGATGCATTATACTCTGGTTTGATAACTATCAGAGACCATAATGAAATTTTGCTCGAACTGCGGCAATCAAGTGTCACAAAAAATCCCTGATGGCGACAACAGACCGCGTTTTGTCTGCGATCGCTGTGGCGCTATTCACTATCAAAATCCCAAGGTTATCGCAGGCATCTTGCCAACCTACAATAAGCAAATTCTTCTCTGCAAGCGCGCCATTGAACCACGTCATGGATACTGGACACTGCCCGCAGGATTTCTGGAAAATGGCGAATCCACGCTAGAGGGGGCCCAGAGGGAATGCCTAGAAGAGGCCAACGCACAGGTGATAAAACCAGTACTTTACGCTCTATATGATATCCCTCGCATTCATCAAGTCTATGTATTCTTCAGGGCTGAATTGGTCGATACTAGCTTTGGTCCAAGCAATGAGTCTTCTGAGGTTAAACTATTTAATGAAGAGGACATACCCTGGGAGGAGTTAGCTTTCCCGGTAGTTCAAATGGTACTAGATCAGTTCTTACTGGATCGCAAAAGAGGAGACTTCAAAATAATTAGAGAGGATATAAAGGGTCCTTGGCAGGGCCAGAGAAAAAAGGTTTAGATTCATACCCACCCACTGATACGCAGGCGGGTATGATCAGACCATCACATGAACTTATAGCTTGTCGGCATTTTCAGATAAATAGGCAGCAACACCATCCGGCGTATCTTTCATGCCACTATCGCCTTGATTCCAGCCTGCGGGACAAACCTCACCATGCTCTTGATTGAAAGCTAAAGCATCAATCATGCGCAACATCTCATCAATATTTCGTCCTAAGGGAAGATCATTGACAACTTGGTGTCTTACAAGTCCGTCTTCGTCAATTAAGAATGAGCCTCTGAAAGCAACACCAGCATCAGGATGCTCAACATCATAGGCCTGACAGATTTCATGCTTAACATCTGCTACTAGGGTATATTTTACAGGGCCGATACCACCGTCATTGATATCGGTATTACGCCAGGCATTGTGGGAAAATTGCGAGTCAATTGATACGCCAATAACTTCAACACCACGACTTTGGAATTCTGCATAGCGGTGATCAAAAGCAATAAGCTCTGATGGACACACAAAAGTAAAGTCTAAGGGATAAAAGAAAACTACAGCCTTCTTGCCTTTAATCGCTTCACCTAAATTAAAATTATCTACAATCTCACCCGAGCCAGTCACTGCTGCTGCAGTAAAGTCTGGCGCTGGCCTTCCAACTAAAACACCCATAAGGATACTCCTATTAATAGTAAATTATTATGCGAGTTATACCCGCTACGCCATGAGCATAGTTCCACAACCTAATGTTTTCAACCAATTAAAAGTTTTTATAGTTGCCATAGGGTTACTTTAAAGAAACTTGTTCGTATTGAAGTTTATTTTGGATCCTAACAGAAAGGGCGACATTGTCGCCCTTTCTGTTATATCGAGACTAATAAGTACGCTGAGAGTTAAAAGCTTCTACTAAGCGATAGCGTGAAGTTTCTTCCTTCTCCAACAGTGACCTGATGGGTACTGTGTGAGTGCG
>CAXEWB010000188.1:0-1913 GCA_963999835.1 uncultured Cellvibrionales bacterium
AAAAGGGGTGTTGACGGGATATATCACTCCAAAAACTGGATCTACCCCATTTTCAAGATTGGCCAGCTGGCCTATTATCGCCCTCTCTCTGTTAGTTCTGTTGATCTTAATTGCCATCAGAATGCGTAGGTTACCTAAAATATAAGAGGTGAATAAAAATGAGTAATCCATTTAGATTTCTAGTACTCACACTGTGGTTAAGTATATCTACTAGCGCCCTCTCCCTTGAAGCCGGAGATAGAGCGCCATCGTTTAATTTACAGGCATCCGACGGTAATACCTACAGTCTCGATCAGTTTCTGGGCAAGCAGGCTATTGTCATTGCCTGGTACCCCAAAGCCTTCACCAGTGGCTGTACCATTGAGTGCAAATCGCTTGCCCAAAATGGGCATTTAATTAAAGAATATGACGTCACCTATTTTATGGCTAGTGTAGATACCGTAGAAAGAAATACTGCGTTTGCCGAGTCCACTGAAGCAGATTTTCCCCTATTGAGTGACCCCAGCAAAGAAGTCGCCAAGGCCTACGATGTGTTGGCCGTCTACGGTTATCCCAAGCGCCACACAGTTTATATTGGCAAAGAGGGCAAAATTTTGATGGTCGACCGCTCGATTAACCCCAGCACCTCCGCCGAAGATATGGCTGCCAATCTGGGCCGATTGGGCATTGCTAAACGGGGCGCAGGCTAGTCTCCCCTTTGGCAGGAACTTCTCCTATCGCATTGCATATCAATATCTATACTTAAACATCTGCGCTACGCAGCACGCGCGTAGCGCATTCTTACTTCAGATTCACACAACCGCTGTTAGAAGTCCAGCGCTTGCCCTATAATCCCCTGCCATTAACAACCTAGTATTAGTAGTGAAGGCAATGACCGCAGATAAAGAATACAATCCCGCTCTTGTCGAGGGGGAAGCTCAACAGTTCTGGTCCGATAATAAAACCTTCGAGGTCCTTGAGGACCCAAGTAAAGAGAAATTTTACTGTCTGGCCATGTTCCCCTACCCCAGTGGCAAATTGCATATGGGGCATGTGCGCAATTACACCATTACCGATGTGATTGCCCGTTACCAACGTATGCAGGGTAAGAATGTTCTGCATCCAATGGGTTGGGATGCCTTCGGTCTGCCAGCAGAAAATGCCGCCATTCAAAACAATACTGCCCCCGCCAAATGGACCTATGAAAATATTGCCTATATGAAGGCACAGCTTAAGTCCTTAGGCTTTGGTATCGATTGGTCACGGGAGTTAGCTACTTGCCAGCCAGACTACTACAAGTGGGAACAGTGGTTCTTTACTCGCCTCTACGAAAAAGGTTTAGTATATAAAAAGACCAGTGCGGTTAATTGGTGTCCCCATGATGCCACAGTGCTTGCCAACGAACAGGTTATAGATGGCTGTTGTTGGCGCTGTGATACGCCCGTTGAACGCAAAGAAATACCGCAGTGGTTTATTCGCATCACCGACTATGCTGAACAGTTGCTAGATGACTTGGATGATCTGGAACAGTGGCCAGAGCAAGTAAAAACCATGCAACGTAATTGGATCGGTAAGAGTCGCGGTGTCACCATGACCTTTAAACTACCACATTCTATTGCCGGACAAGACAGTTTCGACGTCTACACCACCAGACCGGATACGCTTATGGGTGTCACTTACGCAACCCTGGCACCGCAACACCCCATTGCTCTGGAGGTTGCAAAAACCAATCCCCAACTGGCCGAGTTTATCAAGGAATGTCAGAGCCAACAGGTTTCTGAGGCGGAGATGGCATCTATGGAAAAAAGTGGTATGGCGACAGGTGTTGAGGCCATTCACCCGCTAACTGGCGAGGCAATTCCAGTGTGGGTGGGTAATTATGTATTAATGGATTATGGTTCTGGCGCAGTGATGGCGGTGCCAGCTCATGACCA
>CAXEWB010000189.1:0-11503 GCA_963999835.1 uncultured Cellvibrionales bacterium
AAATGCGGTATTGTCTTGTTCACTTGTCAGGGGAGCAAAAGAGGGTGCTTGAATAATAATGTCCAACGGCGTTGTACCACCTAGTGCGGTGTCAATTGTCTCCATGCCCTGATAGATTTCGGTATCACTGCGAAAATAATCGATAAAACGGTTTTCTACTTCCAGTCGGGTAACACCAACAATAGACACTACACTTAGCACGGCCGCCAGCATCAGTACCAGTGAACCTCGATGCTCGGTAAAGTGGGCAAACTTGGTTGTAACTGACGCGCTATTGTCACTACTCGCTGTGTTATTGCTTTTGCCAAAAATCATCATACCTGCAGGTATGACCACAAAGGTGATAATAAGCGAGAGACTGATGCCCAATGTCATCATCCAGCCAAAATCGATAACAGGTCGAATATTACTTACCACCAGTGAACTAAAGGCAACAATGGTGGTTAGCACCGTGTATAGGCAGGGCTTGGCCATAGACAGGACCGTCTCACTGACCAATTGACGTTGATCCATCTCAGTATTGGCAGCATGAAGTTCTCGATAGCGAACGATTAAGTGGATTGTCAGCGCCAAGCTAATAATCAGTAGTAAAGAGACAAAATTAGAAGATATAACCGTCAACCGCCAGTCCAGCCAGCTGAGAAAACCAAGCATGATTAGCAGGCACAGGGTACAGGTGATCAACGGCAAAATTACCCACCGAGGGCTACGAAAAATGACACTTAGGGTGATAATAATAAAAAACAGAATACCAATGCTAAACACCAGCAAGTCACTTTTAATAAAGGTGATCATATCAGCGGTGATCATGTCTGGGCCGCCAAGAAAAATAGTGGCAGATGGGCGATAGGTTTCAACCAGTGCTCGCACTTGCGCTACTCGCTGATGATTCTCGGCTGCTTTATCGGTTCGGTAAGCCAAGAATGTCTCGCTGATCTCGGCTAATTCAATAGTTTGTTGCGCACTTAAACCCTGAGCATCTCGGATTAGTCGCAAGTCATCCCTCTGCGTGACCAAGTCTAGATACTTTTGATCGAGCGCCAATGTTGCCAATATACCAGTCGTTTTGCCATCGGCACTTAATAACAGGTCTCTATAAATTGGGCTGGTTAAGAATTCCTGTTTTGCTTGCTGTTTGTCGACACCATCTGATAATAGTGTATTGAGTTCTTTGCTAAAGTCACTGACACTAATTTTAGGGCTGTACAGCAAAGGAACATCGAGCATTGATACAGTACTTTCAATGCCAGGTATTTTTTTGACCTGATCGCGTAAATTGGCCAGTAACTCCAAATTAGCCTGATCAAAAAGATCACCCATTTTTGGAGAAAAAGTCAGTATTAAAAAGTTATCACTACCATAACGTTGCGAGACCTCGCGAAAAAAATTGAGATCATCATCCCGTTCAAGGGTTAGGGAGTCAGCAGACGCATCGAGTTTAAAGTTTGGCAATCCAAAGGCCATGACGATAGCAATCGCAATGACGGCAAGAATAGCTCGGCGAGGCTTGTCCAGCACGCTACGTTGATAAAAACCTATAAGATTAGCTGTTGTCTGTGCAAGTTTCATTGAGTAAAAGAACTGGTCTGTATGTTTAGAATGTAGTCAAAGGGCAACGGTTAAGTCTGGGCCCATCAGCAATTGTAGTCACCATTATAGGGTACGCATAGCCTGATTGGACAGTTTGTAGTAGATCTATTGATTGTTTACGACAAATTATATCGGTTAAGCTTGCTACTTGTGTGACATTGATTTTCAATAAAACAGAGAATTTTTATGCAGGGTGTTATTCTTGATTATGATAGTTTGGGACCTGAGAGTTTAGATTTTTCAGACCTAAAAGGCTTACCGATTCATTGGACCCTTTACAAAGACTGTGCACCCGAACAGGTTAAAGAGCGAGTTTTACAGGCACAGATAGTACTCACCAATAAAGCGCCCCTTAATAGTACGGTGATTGCCGAGGCTTCAAATCTGGAGTTTGTATCAGTGCTGGCGACTGGAACCAATCAGATAGATCTTCGTGCTGCCAGTGAACACAATGTGATTGTCAGCAATGCGCTAGCCTATGGAACTGGATCGGTGGTGCAGCATGTTTGGGCGATGATTTTGGCACTGACGACCAACCTCGAATCTTATCATCGAGCAGCAGTGGGTGAGCGCTGGCAGCAGAGTGCGTTTTTTTGCTCAATGGATTACCCAGTTCGTGAGTTGGCAGGCAAAGTACTGGGCATAGTTGGAGCTGGTGAGCTTGGACGGGGCGTTGCCAAAATTGCTGAAGCTTTTGGTATGCAGGTAATTTATGCCGCATTGCCAGGGCGTACCCCAACCTCGCAGGTTGATAATAGAGTACCTTTTGATCAATTTCTGGCTACTGCGGATGTGATCAGCTTGCACTGCCCATTGACAGAACAGACAGAGAATTTGATTGATAAACCGCAGCTGGCCCTGATGAAACAAGATGCTATTCTTATCAACAGTGCACGAGGGACTATCGTCAATGAGCAGGCACTTAAGTCGGCACTGTTGTCAGGACAAATTGGCGGGGCTGCGCTGGATGTCCTGTCAGAGGAGCCACCGGTCAATGGCAATATACTGTTTGATAAGTCTATCCCCAACCTATTAATTACTCCGCACAGCGCTTGGGTTGCTGTGGAGTCTAGACAGCGACTCATTGACCAAACGGTAGAAAATATTCGCGCTTACCTCAATGGGAAGCCTATCAGACGGGTTAACTAGATGTTAAAGCTACAGTTCAGCTTTTTTGGGACGAGCACCTTTTTAAGCTGAGGATAATGCGGAATACCATTTTTGTATGGAGGGTAATCTTCTCCTTCTATCAATGGGACTAGATAATCCCGCGCCTTTTGGGTGATAGCAAAACCATCTTCGCTGATAAAAGACCGTGGCATTTTCTTTTCTTGGTTGGCCACTGCCTCGAGCGAGGCCTCACCGAGAGACCAGTTGTAGTCATGACCCTGATCCCGCTCGATAGTCACCATAATCGCGTTCTTTCCGTCAAGGGCCTTCTCTACCGCAGCTCGGCCTACTGCATAGGCCTGTTCAACATCGGTTTTAGATGCTACATGGCGCGCAGCGCGTTGAAGGTAATCAGCGATTGCATAGTGGTATTTGTAGCCTAAGGAATGTTTAACCATACTAGCTAAAGCAGGAGCCACGCCGCCTAGTTGCTGGTGACCAAAGGCATCTTTATTCAGTGAGCCAGAAATCAGAGCCCCGTCAGCATAGACTGTACCTTCAGACGCTACCACAACACAGTAGCCATGTTGTTGTACCGTTTGCTCGACACGAGCAATAAAAGTTTCTCGCACAAAGGGTACCTCTGGAAATAGGATTATATGGGGTGCATCGCCCTCTTTTTCGGCAGCCAAACCACCTGCAGCGGCAATCCAGCCGGCATGACGACCCATCACTTCTAGAATAAATACCTTAGTGGAGGAGGCTGCCATTGAAGCAATATCTAAGCTTGCTTCTTTGGTGGAAATGGCAACGTATTTAGCCACAGAGCCAAAACCTGGCGAGCAGTCGGTCAGAGGGAGATCATTATCAATTGTTTTTGGAATATGGATAGCTTGAAGGGGGTACCCTAATGTTTGTGACAGCTTAGATATCTTCATGCAGGTATCGGCGGAATCACCCCCACCATTGTAAAAGAAGTAACCTATATTGTGGGCTTGAAAAACTTCAATTAAACGTCGATATTCATCCTCTGACTGATCAATGTCTTGAAGCTTGTAGCGACAGGAACCAAAAGCACCTCCGGGAACATATCTGAGAGCCGCTATGGATTCGTTGCTTTCATGGCTGGTATCAATAAGGTTTTCATACAGAGCGCCGACAACACCGTTCTGCGCGGCGAATAAGGTATTTATTTGGTCTTTGTGGTCGCGGCAGGCCTCTATCACACCGCAGGCTGAGGCATTAATAACGGCAGTTACGCCTCCTGATTGCGCATAGAGAGCATTGCGTTTAGTCATACTAATTTCTTACCTTAAAATACCTGCATAAATCATTATCTTAATGATTTTCCCTCATAAAGCACAGGTTTAATTGATTATGGCCCTTAAATTTTTCATTCATACAGGATGGGCTAATTATCGATTGTGCTTTACGACAGACAAAGTAGAAAATAGACTTTGGTTATTTGTCATAGCAGAATTTAATGTACAGAAGATAAGGTTTGGCAGGTTAGCTTATGCATTTACATATTTTAGGTATTTGTGGCACCTTTATGGGAAGTATGGCGCTCTTAGCAAAAGCTATGGGCCATAAGGTGTCTGGATCTGATGCTAATATCTATCCACCCATGAGCGAACAGTTGCAACAAGCAGGGATTAGTATTGAGGAGGGTTATGACCCATCGCAACTGAAGCCATCGCCAGATATCGTGGTGGTTGGCAATGCACTGTCTCGAGGCAATCCTTGCATAGAATTCATGTTAGAGCAAAAACTGCCCTTTACGTCAGGCCCTCAGTGGTTGGGCGATACACTTTTGCGCCATAGGCGAGTACTCTCTGTATCGGGAACTCATGGCAAAACATCGACCAGTAGTATGCTAGCCAAAATACTCCACAGTGCTGGCTATAACCCGGGGTTTTTAATTGGCGGTGTACCCCAAGACTTTGCCGTTTCTTCACAACTGGGTGGTGTGGCAGCGGACGGACAATCATATTTTGTAATCGAGGCTGATGAGTACGACACGGCGTTTTTTGATAAGCGATCAAAGTTTGTCCACTACCACAGTGACATCTTAGTGATTAACAACCTAGAGTACGATCACGCAGATATCTTTGATGATTTATCTGCTATTCAGAAGCAATTTCATCACTGTGTGCGGACGGTGCCAAGGACAGGCAGGGTGATTTACCCAGACAATGATGATGCCATCAAAGCTGTTATTAGTCAGGGCTGCTGGAGTCAACAGCGGTGCTTTGGTACTGATGACGCGCTATGGCACTACAGATTATTGTCAGGGGACGGTTCTTGCTTTGAGGTGATCTACCGTGACCACCAACAAGAACTCTGTGGGCAGGTACGTTGGCGCCATATTGGACTGCACAACGTTAAAAATGCTCTCGCTGCTATAGCAGCGGCCAGTGAGGTGGGAGTAAATTTAGATCAGGCCTGTGCCGCACTCAGTGAATATATCGGCGTTAAACGACGTATGGAAGTGATCTACACTGATAACGGGTTAACCGTTTACGATGACTTTGCTCATCACCCTACAGCTATACAAACTACACTTGAGGGGCTGCGAGCTAGCATTAATGATGCCTCCATATTGGCAGTGATTGAACCGCGCTCAGCGACTATGAAGATGGGTATTCATACCCATGACTTAAGTACTTCAGTGGCGGCGGCTGATCAGGTTTTCTGGTATCAAAATTTGGCCATTGATTGGGATTTAACTGCAGTGGCCGATGCATGCTCCGTCTCCTCTACTGTGTCTGGGAATATTGATTTTTTGTTTGATGCTGTTGTTCAAGCAATTGAAACCCAGTTAGTTGATGGGCGTCCCATGCATATTGTGATTATGAGTAACGGTGGCTTTGAGGGGTTTCACCAACGATTGGCTGAGCACTGCCGCGCAGTAAAAGGGCCACTTTAGTTAAACATACCGGCCACAGCCAACTATGTTCAGGAGATAAACTGATGACATCGCAAGTGCGCTGTTCCTGGTGTATGGGAGATAATCTTTACCAACATTATCATGATAATGAGTGGGGTATGCCCTGTAGAGATGATAAAAAGTTGTTTGAATTTCTACTATTGGAGGGTGCTCAAGCGGGGCTCTCTTGGATGACAATCTTGCGTAAAAGAGAAAATTACCGTGCTGCCTTCGCCAATTTTGATGCTGGTAAAATTGCTCTATTTACAGACTCTGATATTCAGTGCCTTATTCAAAATAAAGGCATTGTGCGCAATCGATTAAAAATAGAAAGTGCTGTAAATAATGCTCGTGGCTACCTGCAGCTGAGACATGACCACGATGGCTTATGCAATTATCTTTGGCGTTATTTGGATGATAGACCCTTGATCAACCATTGGGTGCGCGAAGATCAGATTCCTCCCTCGACAGCCCTTTCAGACAGAATAAGCGCTGATATGCGCAAGCGCGGCTTTAGGTTTTTTGGCACTACGATTTGTTATGCTTTTATGCAGGCTATGGGCATGGTCAATGACCATATTGTCAGTTGCTACAGGCACCAAGAGTGTCAGCCCTAGCAAATTACCACTCTGTTGCGTCCCATGTGTTTTGCTTGATAAACACCGTTTTCCACACAGGATATGAGATCGTCAAGATCAATACATTTTTCCACTGAGGTAACACCCATGCTCACTGTTATTACTAGTGGATCACCCTCAACCTGTAAGTTTAGATCGGAGAACACCAGCCTCAGGCGTTCAGCTATTTTTGCTGCCTCCTGATCGCTTGTATCGGGCAGTAACAGAATAAACTGTTTACCAGCCCAGCGCGCAATGGTATCAGCATCTCTCAGTTGTCTACTCAGTAGTTTTGCTGTTTCTTTGAGGATTCGGTCCCCAGCATCTCGACCATAGCGATCATTGAGTAGTTTAAAGTTATCCAGATCAGCTAGCACAACAGAAAAATTCAATTTGCTCAGTTGGTACTCATGAGCTTTCAATTTTAGTCGCTCTTCCATATTGTGGCGATTGGGTAAATTGGTAAGTACATCTCTGTGAGCTATCTCCTGAACTTTGGAGGATAGTCTCTTATAGTTCTCTAGGCTTGTGATAAGCGAATTATCCATGGCTACAGAGAAAGTTGCCAAGATAGCGTAGGAGGATAAAAACCGTATAACCATAATATCCTCATACTGAACGGTGATAAATGGCACAGCGCCACTGACTAATATCCAAATGGATGCAGCAAACACAACTGTCAGTAATAACAGGCTCTGGCGGTGACCAAATGAACCCACCAATGCTGGCACTATGGTTAGGCACCACATTAGAGACGTCTCATCCGAGGCGCCTATAAGAAGGTAGAAGAAACCGGTTAAAAGTGTGGCCGCCAACAATAAGCGTGCCACATTGTACTGTTGGTAGATAGTGACAATCCCTAGTGCCACAGAAAGGGTGACTGCCACTGACATATAAAAGATAGCTAGTTGTATTTCACCTTGGTTGAAAGAGTAAAGAGCAAATGTAATCGCTATAAATTCTTGCGCGATAAGTGAAAATAATAAGAAGCGACGGTTGATCGAATGCCTTATTTCCATAGGAGCTATCCTTAGTATAGTTTCGATTAAGGATAGTCCAAAGTTATGTTGATAGTAGACCGGTCAATGTCTTTGTGCTTATTTTAAGACTTAATTACACGTTTGCGTTGGTTTTCTGTGAGCAATTTTTTACGTAATCGAATACTCTGAGGGGTTACTTCAACCAACTCGTCATCGGCAATAAATTCCAATGCCTGTTCTAAGGTATGTTCGATGGGTGGAATCAGGGTCAGTGCTTCATCAGTCCCTGAGGCTCGCACATTGGTCAATTGTTTTCCCTTACTCGGATTGACAACCAGATCATTGGAGCGTGAGTGTACCCCCACTATTTGGCCCTCATAGATATCAATCCCATGCCCCAAGAATAATCGACCACGATTCTGAATATTAAACAGTGCGTACGCTGTGGTTTTTCCTTTGATCATGCTTATTAGAGCGCCATTCTGTCGCGAATGTGCTTCATTTTCTTTTTGCGGACCGTAGTGATCAAATATACTGGTCATGACCCCGGATCCCGAAGTCTTAGTGAGGAAGGCACCACGAAAACCAATAAGGCCTCGCGATGGCACAATAAATTCGAGGCGCAACCGGCCCTTGTTATCTGGCTCCATATTGATCAGCTCGCCTTTGCGCAAGCCCATTGCCTCCATTATGGATCCCTGATGTTGCTCCTCAATATCGATAACCACCTGTTCAAAGGGCTCCATCTCCACGCCATCAACAATCTTTTTTACAACTTGTGGCCGAGAGATACCCATTTCAAAGCCCTCTCGGCGCATGCTTTCTATAAGCACGGATAGATGTAATTCACCGCGCCCGGATACAATAAATTGGTCAGGCGTATCACCCTGAGAAACGCGCAGAGCTACATTGTGGATAAGTTCCTGTTGCAAGCGATCTTTAATATTGCGGGTAGTGACAAATTTGCCCTCTAGTCCAGCAAAGGGAGAATCATTGACACAAAAATTCATACTGACCGTTGGCTCATCAACGCTGAGCGGTGGCAGAGGTTCGATATGATCCGGATCACATAATGTGTCTGATATGCTCAAGCCCTCAATGCCATTGATACAGACAATGTCACCAGCATTAGCACATTCAGTTTCAATCTTTTCTAGACCCAAGTAGCCTTTAAGATTGAGGATTTTGCCTCGCCTCTCTTCACTATTGGCATTCTTAACCACAACTTGCTGTCCTGCTCTAAGTTGTCCACGGGTAATTCTGCCTACACCAATAACGCCCACATAACTATCGTAGTCTAGGGCTGAAATCTGCATTTGAAATGGACCGTTGGTATCTACATTTGGCGGTGGTACCTGCTGAGCAATCATTTCAAACAATGGGGACATATCGTCAGCCATCGCCTCAATATCATAGCCAGCTATACCATTAATAGCTGAGGTATAGATGACGGGAAAATCCAATTGCTCGTCGCTGGCACCTAGATTGTCAAACAGATCAAAAACTTGATCCATAACCCAATCGGGTCTGGCGCTAGGGCGGTCAACTTTGTTGATAACAACAATAGGTCGAAGACCTCGCTCAAATGCTTTGGTGGTTACAAAGCGTGTTTGTGGCATGGGCCCATCTACAGCATCGACTAAGAGTAGCACTGAGTCGACCATGGAAAGAACTCTCTCAACTTCTCCGCCAAAGTCAGCATGTCCCGGTGTATCGACTATGTTGATACGATACTCGGCCCAGTTGATCGCAGTGTTTTTTGCAAGGATCGTGATCCCACGCTCTTTTTCCTGATCATTGGAGTCCATCAATCGTTCGTTAGCTACCACCTTCCTATCAAGGGTGCCAGATTGACTGAGTAGTTTATCCACTAGTGTGGTTTTGCCGTGATCAACATGGGCAATGATTGCGATATTTCGCAAGTTTTCAATGGACATTAAGATACCTAGATTTGCTGCTTAGATGAATGAGGGGGGCGATTATACGAGAATTTACAAAAACTGCGATAAAAGTTTTTTGCAGCTATGTTCACCTACTGCAACATAATCTGTTCGCAATGATCAATTAAATACTCAAGACAAAATCTCTTCACCGACAGTTACTTTGGGTTCGTGAAAGACATAATTACTGCGGCCACTGCGTTTTATTCTATATAGTGCTTGATCGGCTTGGCCTAGGAGGTCTTTGCTGTCAAGGGATGCGTCGTTGAAAAGTGTAATACCTATGCTACAACCTATCCGCGAAACTCTATTGTCAATGTTAAATTCGGCGCAAGCTTTCGTGATAATTTTTTCAGCCACCTGTGCCGCTTGTTTTCTTGCTCGGTCTTCGCAGGGACCGAGACCTTTAACAAGGGCGACAAATTCGTCTCCTCCAAGACGCGCCACTGTCTCTTGGACACGGATTATTTTACGCAGACGTTGTGCGAAAATTTCTAGAACAGCATCACCGTGATTATGGCCCCATTGATCATTGATTTCTTTAAACCGGTCGAGGTCGATAAATAGGAGCGCACAGAAACTTTTATTTCTTTGCATAGTCGAGAATACCCTGGCCATCTGCTCAGTTAATCTATATCTATTGGGCAGGCCGGTCAGGAGATCAAAATATGCATGATGTTTTATTTCAACAATCCTTTTCAAATGCTCAGTCACATTTTCTAAGAATCCAACGCCACCACAAATTCTGCCTGCATGATCATATGCCTCAGCTTCCTGCCACTTGCATATAATTCTCGCCCTGCTTGTAATGATTTGCTTTGCGCAATCATCTAGATTGTCAACATGCAGTAGTTTGTCAAATTCTGCATAGGTAATCAGAACCATATGTTGATGGTTAATTAAATGATCAATAGGGGAACCCATCAAAGGCTTACTGTTCAACTTATTTGCAAAAATATCGGCCGCAGTGCGATTGATATTCACCAATCGCCGTTTGTTATCCCATTGAATAAATCCAATAGGCATTTTTGAAGTGAATACTTTGGATTCACAATATTTTTCATTAGTTATTAATTCTTGGGGCGGTGAGGAACAACTCAACAATGGATAATCTTTTGGCGGATGGCTATCTTCGATTCGCTTGGCAGTTATACCTGCGATAATAATTAGAGTTGATGAGATTAAGAGTTGAACACTAGGATCACTTAACATGCTGATCAAGATTAGGATAGATATACCCGATAGAAACGACCAGAGAAATTTTTCTGAAGCGAGGCCAATCTTAAACCACGCGTTGGTAGTTATGATGGCAATTGCCATCAAAAAAAAATTTATCTGTGTGCTGTATGACTGAAATAAAATTAGACCCACAGCAAACCAGATTAGAGCTAAGTAAATCAATAAAACAGAATCAGACTTCTTTTCAATCTGGCTGTGTAGATCATGTTGTCGACAGCATAACGATAACCATAGCCATAACACGAGTGAACCTACCAATAAGCTCGCAGGCCAAAGTGTTGAATAAGCGGACAGTTCGGCTTTCCAGAGCAGTGGTAAAGAGAGTGAAGCTGTGACCAGAGTCAGTAGTCCATGCACTAAGAGGTGCCAACTGAAATAGGCAGTTTCACGTTGAAAAAATTTATCCTCAACCTTTATCTTTGATCTATCCCTGATCAAGTATTCGTCCATTTACAAATCGCCTCTATTTGGCTACCAAGGTCTACAATAGTAAGACGTTGAGAGTGTCAGTGCAGTGAAGTAGTTCACACAACTAACTTTTCAGTTATCAATCTTTAAAATGGCGACTTTTTTAAAGCCTTGTTCTAGCATTATGTGGGCCTGTAATCGACTCATGACATTTTGCGAGCAATAGAGAAGATAATTTTGTTCTGGATCTAAGTGGGTTAATTCTGATTCCAAGTCGAAAAAAGGGATTTTCAAGCAGTTCTGAGCCGCCTCATATAAGGGGCTTGCTTCGCGTTCCACTGGGTGTCTGATGTCGATGACAATATCACCGGGTTGGGTTTTGGAAACCACATAAATTTTATCTGTTGCTGCCAGAGGAATAAAATTGCCTCCCAAATAATTTCTTTTACAGGGGGGTGACATATTAAACAACAGTATGCATTATAGGGGAGCTATTGCTAAAAAGTTTTGTTAAATTTATATATTGCACCAATATAAAGCATTATGCACATAAAAGCACCAATATTGTGCAATTATGCATGTTCTATATTTTCAATATCTATACAGCTAGCGCGGTAAGAGAGTGATATCTCTGGTGGCTCGACCATTTCGTTTGATACACCGGCTTTGGCATGAGAATTGCAAAACTCA
>CAXEWB010000190.1:0-4638 GCA_963999835.1 uncultured Cellvibrionales bacterium
GGTCCTGAGATTGGTGTGGCGTCAACTAAAGCCTTTACTACCCAGTTGGTTGCCTTACAGTTACTCAGTGTGGCGGTGGGCAAACATAACGGACTGAGCGCCAAGCAGGAAAAGCAAATTGTGGCCAACCTGCATCAACTGCCCAAGCTTTGTGCTGCGGTACTAAAACTTGATTCAGTCATTGAGCGCGTCAGCCAATACTTTGCCAACAAACAACATGCCCTATTTTTGGGTCGCGGTGAGCAATACCCCATTGCCCTTGAGGGCGCGCTAAAGCTCAAAGAAATTTCCTATATTCATGCAGAAGCCTATCCCTCTGGTGAACTAAAGCATGGTCCCCTTGCACTGGTTGATGAAGAGATGCCCGTTATTACGGTGGCTCCCAGTAATGAATTACTGGAAAAACTAAAATCTAACCTCCATGAGGTCAGCGCGCGCGGTGGCGAGCTATTTGTATTTGCCGACAAAAAAGCGGGATTTGCCAGTGAGCCAGGCATAACAGTAATCGATATGCCCCATGTGCCTAAAAGCCTAGAGGCTATTATCTATACCCTACCCCTACAAATGCTCTCATATCATGTGGCTATACTTAAAGGCACGGATGTGGATCAGCCGCGTAATTTGGCTAAGTCGGTTACGGTGGAGTAATTTTAAACAGTGATTTGACTTTGATAAATGCTGCACAATAGCGGTATGCATTATTTTGCATTAATCTTCCTGGTGACCGTTACCCTAAATTGAAGGGAGTTTTGGCCCAATTTGTGGAATCTATGTGCTTCTTCTTGTGTCGGTTTACACGGCAAGGATTTATATCCTGAAGCAGCTTTAAATTGATACTGACCAGAATTAATCCGGTGGCCAATGGCCATATTTTGGCAGCCCATCTTGTACCTTACACCATGATACCCTTGATGAAGCGAACTGGTGGTACTCAGGCAATATATTCGATGGCTCATCGACTGTACCTAAACTCAAATAGATCGTGTCTGGCTCAGTATTGTCTGTTGAAACCAGTAGTGAGCCGCAGGTGCCGCAGAAGTGACGAGTAACTGCTAAAGATGACTTGAACTCGACCAGAGTAGGTGAGCTATTAATCCAGTGAAAGTTTTCAACTTTTGTTGCACCATAGACTGCGAATGCAGAACTGTGTAACTTTCTACAATTAGAGCAGTGACAATACATAACCTCAAAAAATTCATTGCTCACTTCATAGCGGTTCTTACCGCAGAAACATCTCCCTTTAATCATTACTACTCCTCTAAATGTGAATTGAAGTGCACTCCAATAGTTGAAAAGTAAAACTGCCTATCCGAGGAGGCTAATAATTTAACTAAAACCAAGATAGAGATATTCATCTTAATCAAGGCAAAAGATACAGCAACTGAGCTGGGATTACGAGGAGCCGTATACCCCATCTTTGTTCGCAATAACCGACGTCTTGGGCGCTGGTATTGTAATCTAGAGATTTGGCCAGGCAAATAATCTTTACATTGGATTGATCTATCGGTTCAATGGCAACCATAAAAGAATAATTAAGAAACAGGTTTGGTAGCCTTATGATGTACAAGCCATTCGAATTGTTATCCATTACCCACTTTGTGGTAGTTACACTTTGTGTGCTATTGATTGTTTACTTGCCTCGCTTATTCAAACATAGAGGTGAGGCCTTTGAGGGATGGTTGAGACTGTCTCTGGTTTTTTTAATTCTGTCTTTTCAGTTTTTTGATTTCTACAAAGTGGTCTATCTTTTTGGCGAACCCTGGAAAACGGCTCTGCCCTTTCATCTGTGTGATTTTTCAGCCCTGAGCATTGCCGCTTACCTACTAACCAATAAAAAGTACTTTTTTAACTTCGCTTTTTTCTGGGGCATCTCTGGCGCTGGCATGGCAATACTGACACCCAATGCCGTACTTGGATTTCCCTCGGTGGATTACTTGGCTAATCAATACGGCCACACTTTGATTTTGCTATCAATAAACACTTCGATGATTGTCTTTAATCAGCGACCCTATGCAAAAGATATCCTTACTATTTTCGGCTTTACCACATTGCTCTTGCCCTTGCTGTATGGGCTTAATTACCTTCTTCAGACACCCGCTAATTATTGGTACCTATTAGAAAAACCTATCGGCAGTAATATTATGACGCCACTGCCAGAGGCGCCATTTCATATGTTCTACCTCTATCCGATTGCACTGTTGTTTTTATTGTTGGTTTACGCCCCCTATTATTTCTATGACTGTCGCCATAAGGGGGAATAAGATTTGGCGCTTGTTAGTTGCGTCGCAGTGTTGAGAGCCCTGCCTGTAATTGTTGAAGATGCTGTTGTAATTTTGGGCCCTTTTTTTGCGCCACACCTATTGCCAGTACATCAATAACCGCAAGGTGAGCGATACGCGATGACAATGGGGTATAGATTTGAATATCTTCTTTGGCGTCCACCTCTATGGCAATGCTTGCATTGCGTGCTACTGGCGAATCACTGGGTGCAAGCCCAATCACTATACCGCCGGCTTCTTTCACTAATTGCATCGAATCAAGCAGCGCCTGAGTGCGCCCAGATTGAGAGATAGCGATCACTACATCATTAGGTTGCAATGAGGTGGCTGACATATTTTGAAGATGCGGATCTGAATAAGCGGCGGAGGTAATCTGCAGGCGGAAGAACTTATGCTGGGCATCAAAAGCTACGGCGGCAGAGGCACCAAAACCATAGAATTCAACGCGATTAGCACTGCAAATGGCCGCAACTGCGGCCTCAAGGTTTTCCAGTACCAAGCGCTCGCGCACCTTTAGCAGGGTATCTACGGTGTAGTCAAAAACTTTATGGGTATATTCGCGTGTAGAGTCTGTATCGGTTACTGCAATTTGCCCATAGCTAGGGCTGGAAGCAAGCTGTTGTGCTAGGGCAAGTTTAAAGTCTTGAAAACCCTCACAACCCACAGCGCGGCAGAAGCGTACCACCGTGGGCTCACTGACTTCAGCCTCTTTAGCAAGATCAACAATTCGCATATGAATGACATCAAGCGGATTGTTAAGCACAAAATCCGCCACCTTGCGTTCAGATTTGCGCAACTGTAACAGGGCATCATTTATTGATTGGGTGAGTTGTGCTGGTTTCATTGTCATATAAGCCTAAAATTTGTAAAAAATTTACAAGAAAATGGGCAAAAATACCAGTTTTGTAGTAAAAAAGCGTGCCTATCTGTCTCAGGGCTGCTTAATTGCTGGTATGTTAGTCCTTTGAGCGCTGTTTAAAAAAAGTTAAAACCCCAGCATAAAAGCGTTTTATTGCCCATTAAGTTGCTAAAATAACACCCTATGGATGTGACCCGAATTCTTGAACAATTAAATCCCGCCCAAGAGCAGGCCGTTACTAGCGATAAAAAATATCTACTGGTGCTAGCAGGCGCTGGCAGTGGTAAAACAAGGGTCTTGGTGCATCGTATCGCGTGGAAAATACAGGTAGAAAATAGTTCACCCTACGGGATTATCGCGGTGACCTTCACCAATAAAGCAGCGCGTGAAATGCGCGAGCGTATTGATAACCTGTTGGGTATCTCCCTCCGAGGCATGTGGGTCGGCACTTTTCATGGCTTGGCCCATCGGTTATTAAAAGCTCATTGGCGAGATGCTAAATTAGCGGAGAACTTTCAAATACTCGACGCAGATGATCAACTGAGGTTGGTCAAGCGGGTTATGCGTTCTATGGATTTAGACGAGCAGCGCTGGCCTCCCAAGCAAGCTCAGTGGTGGATAAATAGTCAAAAGGATGACGGTTTGCGCGCCGCTCATATCCAAGACAGCCCTGATCCCTTCCTCACTACCATGCTGGGTATCTACAGACAGTATGAGCGGGTCTGTGAACAATTGGGTGTCATTGACTTTGCCGAGCTGTTATTGCGTGCACTAGAGTTGTGGAGGAATAATCCAGAGGTGCTTGCGCATTATCAACAACGGTTTGGCCATATTCTTGTCGATGAGTTTCAAGATACTAATGCAGTCCAATACGCATGGTTGCGTCTTCTGGCGGGTGACAATAGTTGTGTGACGGCGGTAGGTGATGACGACCAGTCGATCTATGGTTGGCGTGGCGCCAAGGTGGAAAATATACTGAGTTACGAGCGCGATTTTGCGGGCACTGAAATTGTAAAACTTGAACAAAATTACCGCTCCACGGCCAATATTCTCAATGCCGCCAATGGCGTTATCGCTAAAAATGCCGAGCGCTTGGGCAAAAATTTATGGACGGAATCCGGTGAGGGAGAGCCAGTTGCTCTGTATGCGGCATTCAATGAGCACGATGAATCGCGCTATATTGCTGATCGACTTGGGTCATGGATTACCGATGGCAACCGTCGCGCTGATGCGGCAGTACTTTATAGATCCAATGCCCAATCTCGGGTATTGGAAGCAGCGCTGTTGCAGGCTGACATACCCTATCGAATTTATGGCGGACAACGCTTTTATGAACGTCTGGAAATTAAAAATGCGCTCTGTTACCTGCGTATGATGTTGAATTGTCATGATGACGTGGCGTTTGAAAGAGTGGTGAACGTCCCGGCCCGAGGTATTGGTGATCGTACTCTTGAGCAAATCAGACAATTGGCTCGGGAACAAGAGAGTTCGCTGTGGTCA
>CAXEWB010000191.1:0-1876 GCA_963999835.1 uncultured Cellvibrionales bacterium
ATTTGCCTTAAATGACTGCGATTGCGGACTAAAATAGCGACTGATTGCTCGGGATGCTTGGGATTGATAGTTTTACATAAACCAGCAACTTGTTCGGCTTCATAGCGTTCATAGGCATCTTTTTGTGGGCTAATAATGCCATTAAAGTGGACCGCTGGCTGTTGGTCGGCAGGTTTGACTGCTACCGAGGGGTTGTAGGGTACGGCACCGCGATTAATATCCGGTATTTGTGGAAAGACGTGGACAAAATTGTCATTGACCCAGTCTACGATGCCTTTTTTCGATCTGAAATTGCTGTCTAGATACAGGGGTTTACAGCGCACACTGCCAATGGGATGATCTTGGGCATTGATAAACAGCCCTACGCGGGCATCGCGGAAGCTATACAGCGACTGCATGGCATCGCCCACCAAAAACAGGGTGCGACCATCGTTCTCCTGCCAGCCCGACACAAGGTGCTCGAGCAACTGGATCTGTGAACCTGAGGTATCTTGAAATTCATCGACCAGTATATGTTTAAGTTGGTAATCCAAGCGCAGGGTAATGTCAGATATATCACCCTGATCTGTGTTGGTATTTAAGGCTTCCAGTGCACTGAGGGTTATTTCAGGGTAGTCACATAAGTTATGTTGCTGAAAGACTATTTTTAACATAGCGACCAGTTGTGGCAGCAGTTTTGCCAGCGCATTGATTACCGGTTGTTGGTTCTCCCTTTGACTTTCCCCATTATTATCACTGGTTTGTGGCAGATGAACGGCATCGGTTAGCAAGGCTTGTAACTGGTTATCTTGCTGATAAAACCCTAAAACTTCCTCCATGCGTTGTTTTTCAGCGCGGTGTTGGGTTGGAAATCCCTCTTTGGCGGTGATGCGTTTCCGTGGTTGTAAGCTGTTAGTGACCAGTAACTTTAGCAACACCTGCCATTCAGGAAGGCCTTGCACCGATGCCTCTGGTAGTTGGCATATACTTCTTAATGTCACTAGCTCACTGTCTTCATTAACCTGTGTTGCAGCAAAATCAGCTAATTCCACCAATTCACCGGCAATGGGAGCCAGTTGCTGGGATAGTTTATCTAGGCAGTTCTCAATCAGCGTGGCGATAACCCGCTGGAAGTAATCTTGGTTATCGGCAGCATTGTATATATGGGGTAGCCATTGCTCTCGCTTGCCGAGCATATCGGCCAGTAGCTTTTCGCAACGGGACAGGTCATTTCCCTTATGCTGAACAAGCACGCTTAACAGCTTAGCAGTTTCGCTATTGCTCTCTAGCTGTTCGAGAAACTCTCTCGCGGCCATATGGTAGTAGATAATGGGAAAGTCAGTCTGTTGCGGCATGCTGCCCAGTGTTGATTCCAAGGCAAATTGCTTGCTTACATAATTACAAAAACTGTCGATGGTCTTTATGCGCAAGCGACTGGGCATACGCAACAGATCCCAGCCCATTTTATTATTGTGGGCCAGTGCCTGTGTGGCTAGATCCCATGTTTGGCCATCAAATTCATCATCGGGACGTGGCGTATCAGCGGCCGCTAACAGGGCTTTATGAATGCGACCTTTCATCTCTGAAGCCGCTTTGCGGGTAAAGGTAATGCATAAGATTTCTTCAGGATTTTCCACATTACACAGCAACGCTAATACACGCTGGGTTATTAGTCCTGTTTTTCCAGACCCCGCCGGCGCAGAGACGATATAGCTGGCTTGTGTATCCAAGGCCTGCTGTCGCGCTAAATAATCGCTTAAATCGTCTTTATTGTCGTTTTCTGTATTCAAATAGTTATCTCTACTCTTTAGTTGTTCTATTTTTTGCCTGTTCTATTCTTTAGCTCTTCTATATTTTGGCTTTTATATTTGTATTTATTGCTATTAGTTGCCCTCTG
>CAXEWB010000192.1:0-4735 GCA_963999835.1 uncultured Cellvibrionales bacterium
ATCTGAGTGGTAAAGATATAACGTGCAAATAGTCTACTTCACTGACACTGATAAAACGATACTAGAAAATTGCGAGAGTACTTTTTTAGAATCACTTCATTAAAAATAAAATCCAGCGCTCACCTTTCTCTCGCGGCGGGTTCACGCTGAATTCATATATAAAAAATAAGTGGTTAAGCTTGTATTTTATTGACCTTTTGTTACTGAACTATATCTGCCTGATTTACCAATGTCGCTTGGTAAGACAGTATTTCACGACCACTGTATGTGGGTTCGACAATAGAACGCAGCATATCTCTTTCCTCTACCCTCATAGCCTCATAATTACCCATTGTGACCTGGGTCAATTGCAGCGCTATAAAATCACCATTAGCAGCGTAAAATCCATCCACCACAGGGTTATCATTTGGTGAGGGTAACTGAAATACATAGCCGTTAATCTCAGAGTCTATATTCACCGCGCCGCGCTTGCTATCTTTTACTACCTGCCAGTCGACCCCAAAGGACTTGGCTACGTCCTCAACGGATTCCCCGTTTTTGATACGCTCCAATAATGCAATACTTTGCTGTTCAATCTCCTGTCGCGCAATTGACGTGGTAAGAGCCTCTTTCACCTGCTCACTGACTTCCTCCAGTGTCTTTTGTCTCGATGGGAATTCTTCTTGTATGCGGAGAACCATATACCTATCATCTCCTAAATCGAGCACCTCACTGGCATATTTATCCTCCAGCACCTCTGGACTGTAGGCCGCATTGACGACCTTAGGAAACGCCGCTATTCCAGAACCTCCCGACTTTGAAAAAGGCTCACTAACCAATGCCTGTAATCCAAGTTCATTGGCCACTTCATCTAAATTTTCAGCGTTAAAACTTAGCTCCTTTAACAATTCGAGTTTTTCAACTAACAGATCCTCTACTGCCTCACCAAGCAAATCCTCAACTATTCGCTCCCTTTGGGCATCCAGTGCAAACGTAGGTTTCTGTATCTCTACTAATTTAATTAGGTGAGTGCCTGCATCAGTAGTTACAGGTTGTGATACCTGACCAATCTCTAGTTCAGCAAGGGCAGTTTCAAAGGCCTCTGGGAATGCATCTCCAGAGGTGAAGCCTAAATCACCTCCATTATTGGCAGTGGCAAAGTCATCGGAATACTGTTTAGCCAGATCGGCAAAGTCAGCACCTTGATCAATTTTTTTCTGTATCTCAGCAACTAATTCAGTGGATTCATCCTCTAACAAAATATGCGCTGCCCTAAGTACAGGCTGGGTATTGGCAGATTCAGCCTCAAGATCAAATCTGGCTTGAATATCTTCCTCAGTGACGGACTGTGAATCCGTTAACATATCGCGATTTAATTCAATATACTGAATCGACACCTGCATCTCTGTTACATATTGATCACTGGTCTGCTGATAATGATCAACAACTGCCTGTTGGCTGACATTAGCTTGATCTTTGTAGGGCTGAAAGGGAAGCCTCGCATAGTAGAAATCTCGCTGCTGTTCTGTCACTGCGGCCAATGCGCTCAACTCAGAGGGCGTCACAAAGCTTGAATTAAGGATGCCCTGCGAAAACTGTTGAACTAAGAATTCGTCTTCTAGCATGGCTATGAATTTTGCGCTTGAAGCATAGCCCTGATTGCGAATGGAAAAACGGTATTTATCTTGATCAAACTTTCCATCGGTTTGAAATTGCTCTACACCACTAATTAGCTCACTCGTAAGTTTTGATGAAACACCCAAATTATTCTCTTTTGAGGCCTGAGCAATGACCTTGCGAGATACTAATTGCTGAATCGTCAATGGGCGCATTTCTTCATCATCGAGTAGCGCCTGATCCAAGTCAGGATTCTGGCTCAAGATTCTATTCTTTTGAGCTGCAAGTGCGAGCTGAAACTCGCGCTGGCTTATTTTCTCTCCGTTGACAACAAGAGCGGTCTCTGAGTCTGGTGTGGCCACAAACAAAGTGCCAGTCCCCGATAGCGCAAAAATAACACCAATGACAATGGTTATGCCGAGGGCTAGGCCACGTAAATTAGTTCTAAAATTATCCAACATTTATAAATTCCAATTAAAAAAAGGCGCATAAATGCGCCTTTGTGAAACGAGGCTCTCACTACACAAGAGTGATCCTCGTCAAATTAATTTACAGCGTCTTTCAAGGCCTTACCCGCTTTGAAGCTGGGTACATTAGAGGCTGCAATTTGAATTTCAGCACCCGTTTGTGGGTTGCGTCCAGTCCGAGCAGCGCGGTGCTTAACAGAAAAAGTACCAAAACCAACTAACGAAACTGAGTCACCATTGGCGAGGGCATTTTGAACTGAGCCCAATACGGTATCTAACGCTCGAGCGGCAGATGATTTTGAAATGTCGGCTGAATCGGCTATTGCATCAATTAGATCAGATTTATTCACGGTGTTCCCCTTATTATCATGGAGTTAAATTACCCAAAATTGAGATGCCCAACAGCTTTTGTATGAATTATGTTTGTTGTTAGACACACTCATTACAACTTTATACCAACAGCACTATAGTCTGGTCAAGCTAACTTTTAAAAAAAATCTTGCTAGCCCTAGTGAGTACTGAGTCTGCGATCATCATCAACAGGTTTCTGATCAGTACTTTCACGATTGTACTCTTCCTCGGTCAGAGCTTGTGGGGTACTTTCAAGGGCTATTTCCAATACCTCATCAATCCACTTTACTGGGCATATCTCAAGATCGTTTTTGATGTTATCTGGAATTTCTTTTAGATCACTGGCATTATCATGGGGAATAATAACCGTGCTGATACCACCTCGATGGGCGGCCAACAACTTTTCTTTCAAACCGCCTATTTTCAGCACCTGTCCGCGCAAGGTTATCTCCCCAGTCATAGCCACTGTGGCTCTAACCGGAATCTCGGTCAAAACAGATACCAAAGCTGTACACATACCTACCCCTGCAGAGGGGCCATCTTTGGGTGTCGCGCCCTCGGGAACATGAATATGGAGGTCACTTTCTCTGTAAAAATCCCTGCGTATGCCAAGCTGTTGAGAGCGGTTTCTCACCACAGTGAGCGCAGCCTGGATAGACTCTTGCATCACGTCACCAAGAGAGCCTGTTTTGATCACATTGCCCTTGCCGGGAATCACTGAGGACTCTATTGACAGCAATTCGCCACCCACTTCAGTCCATGCCAAACCAGTTGCCTGCCCTACATAATTCTCTTTCTCTGCGCGGCCATAGTCGTGTCGTCTAACACCCAACAGATCCTCCAGCTCCCCACTACCGACCAAGTCTTTCAATTGTGAGTCGTTGCGAACATGTTGCGTAACAATCTTGCGACAGATTTTTGCAATACTCCTCTCCAAACCGCGTACGCCCGCTTCTCTGGTGTAATATCGAATAATATCTCTGAGGCCATTTTCCTTAATGGTTAACTCGCCAGCCTTTAATCCGTTAGCCTTACACTGTTTGGGGGTCAAGTATTTTTCGGCAATTTTTACCTTCTCATCTTCGGTATAGCCTGGTATACGAATAATCTCCATGCGATCCAATAGGGGACCTGGAATGTTCATCGAATTGGCGGTACAGATAAACATGACCTCAGAAAGGTCGTAATCTACCTCAAGGTAATGATCATTGAAGGTATGGTTTTGCTCAGGATCTAGCACTTCAAGCAATGCAGAGGCAGGGTCACCACGATGATCCATACCCATTTTGTCAATTTCATCCAATAAGAAGAGTGGATTTTTGGTTTTGACCTTACTTAATTTCTGAATAATCTTGCCCGGCAATGAGCCTATATAGGTCCTACGGTGTCCCCTAATTTCAGCCTCATCTCGCACACCACCCAAACTCATTCTCACAAATTTGCGTCCCGTGGCTTTGGCAATTGATTCGCCCAATGAGGTTTTTCCAACGCCCGGAGGTCCGACCAAACAGAGCACAGGTCCCTTAAGCTTTTTAACTCGTTTCTGCACCGCTAAAAATTCCAAGATACGCTCTTTTACTTCCTCCAATCCATAGTGGTCATCATTTAGGGTTTTCTCAGCATTTTTCAGATCATGCTTTACTCGGCTACGCGCTTTCCAAGGCACTCCTATCATCCAGTCAATATAGTTTCTAAGGACTGACGCCTCAGCAGACATAGGGGACATCATTTTTAGTTTTGATAGCTCTGATTTAGCCTTCTCTAGGGCCGATTTAGGCATGCCAGATTGATCGACTTTATTTTCTAGTTGCTCAAATTCTGAGACACCCTCTTCGTCACCAAGCTCTTTTTGAATAGCCTTGATTTGCTCATTGAGATAGTACTCTCTTTGGCTTTTCTCCATCTGCTTTTTGACCCGGCCTCTAATGCGATGTTCAATTTGGAACAGATCAATTTCTGATTCCATCAGACCCATCAGATGATCAAAGCGCTCACTGAGATCAGCTATCTCAAGCACTTCTTGTTTTTGTTCTAAGCTGAGAGTCATATGAGATGCAATAGTGTCAGCGAGACGCTCACAATCCTCAATGCCAGTGACAGTGGTTATAACCTCAGCAGGTATTTTTTTGCTTAGGTTGACATACTGCTCAAAGAGAGACATAGCAGAGCGAGAGAGGGCATCAGCCTCCTTTTTGTCGAACTCAGCAACTGACAGCATCTCTACTTTGGTATTTAGAAATTCACCCTGTTCTTGGGCATCAGCTAAGCTGACACGATGGGTTCCTTCGACTAATACTTTTAAGGTACCATCAGGCAGTTTG
>CAXEWB010000193.1:0-2816 GCA_963999835.1 uncultured Cellvibrionales bacterium
AGCTAATCGCAGCGCCCTCACACGCTGGTTTGGCCGCACGTTTTATGGTCTGATGGGCTGGAAACTCGAAGGTAATGTTGCCAATGCTGAGCGCGTATTGATTACCGCCGCACCCCATACCTCTAACTGGGATGCCATACTGGGGTTTGCCGCCATTTTAGGCATAAATGTTCGCCTACATTGGCTGGGCAAGCACAGTATTTTTATACCCGGACTGCGCTGGTTTATGCGCTGGCTTGGGGGCATACCCGTTGATAGAGAGAACCCTGAATCTGTGATGGGTTATGTTGACGAGGTTGTATCCAAGCACGAAGGTGTGGTTATTATCGTGGCGCCAGAGGGAACACGTAAAAAAGCAGAAAAGTGGAAAACCGGTTTTTTGCGCATAGCCAAGGCCAATGATTGTGTCATTCAACTTGGTGCTCTTGACTTTCCTAATAAGCGCATCCTGTTGGGTAAAACATTTGAGCCCACTGGCGATAATCAAGCTGACATAGAAAGTATCAAAGAGTGGTACAAAGAGTTTAAAGGCAAGTTTCCAAATCAATTCTAGACAACAGGATAAGTTATATGGATATAACCTTAACCGCACATCTTATTCTAGTTGGTGTTGCATTTTTTGCTGGCTTTATTTCTTCCATCGCTGGTTCTGGTGGTATTTTAACCCTTCCGGCTCTGCTCTGGGTCGGTCTACCACCACTTCAAGCACTGGCGACTAACAAAGTGCAGAGTTCTTTGGGCACCCTGTCATCCACTTGGAACTTCTTTCGCAAAGGGCACATAGTTTTACAACCGATAATCTTATCGGTGCTACTTGCGATTGTTGGCTCTATAGTGGGTACCTTGGTTGTTCAGCGTATTAGTGTTGATATTCTCTCCAAGCTTATCCCTTTTCTACTCTTGACAATTGCCATTTATTTCTTATTTTCAAAGAACATCAACAAAAGTGGACTAAAAAACGGCCAACAACTGCAAAAAATCAGCCGGCATTGGTTTGCCTGCACTGCAGGTCTAGGCATGGGGTTTTATGGCGGATTTTTTGGGCCGGGCATGGGGTCTATCATGCCGTTTTTGTTTGTTTGGCTACTAGGGTACAACTTGGTTAAGGCAACTGCAGAAACTAAATTAATTTTACTAGCGGTCAATGGCACTTCTGCTGTAATCTTTACACTCAGTGATTTGGTATTTTGGTCGTTAGCAATCAGCATGTCCATAGCGCAAATCATTGGCGCTTTTATTGGCTCCAATATGGTGATAAATCGTGGAACAGCTTTAGTGCAACCTCTAATTATTACAGTGACTATATTGGTTAGTTTAAAACTATTGTTATGGCCATAAATTTTATTATCACCCTTTCACTATCATTTTTAATTATTCTGATGGCCCTCTTGGTATTTCATTACATCAGACCCCCTGTGTATAGAGTCGAAGCGATCAATGTAAAATGCCTGCTAGAATCTGTTCTAAATGGTACTGCAACCACTGCGGATTGGGATGTCTTTCTTAGCATGCCCATTCGTCAGGACCCTGAATTGGATCAAATTCGTCACAAATGTGCTATTTTAGCAACGTCAGAGATGAGTGAACGGCAGGGGTTGATTGTTTTCACTGAGATCGGCCGAATGGAAATCTCTAGTTTATTGGAACAACTAAACCAAAAAATACAGGCTTCGGACTCCAGTCATGATCGATAACAGCTCACCAATATCCAAATTTTTAGTCGTTTCAGCCGCCTTCGTGATTGTAGTGTCTGGTTTGAAAATGGCTTCCTCCTTAGTTGTACCCTTTCTGCTTGCCGTATTTATCGCCATGATCGTATCTCCACTGTTGGCTTCGCTGAAAAAGCGTGGCGTACCAGGCGTCCTAGCCATTACACTGGTTATATTGCTAATTCTGTCTATTGGCCTATTGCTAGGCGCTGTTATTGGCTCATCTCTCGACAGCTTTAGAGAGGATATGCCTGTCTACTCAGCCAAATTATCCGCCATGAGTGAGGCTACGCAACAATGGCTGAGTGACAAAGGCATTGCAATTGACGCTACTCAGTGGCAGAGCAGTTTTGACCCCGCAGCAGTGATGGGCCTTGTAGGCAGTACCTTGGCCTCTTTTGGCAATGTAATGACAAACTCAGTGATGATCTTACTTACCGTGATTTTTATTCTGGCAGAAAACATAACCTTTGGAGAAAAATTGAAGCTGGCTCGTGGAAACGCCAACTCACAACAGTGGGTAAGTAAGTTCTCAGGGAGCGTCCAAGGCTATCTGGCAATTAAGGCGGGGATCAGTGTTGCGACAGGTCTACTGATATTTATTTGGCTTAAAATTATTGGTGTGGACTATGCGGTGCTATGGGGGCTATTGGCATTCTTATTAAATTTTGTGCCTACCGTGGGTTCATTTATCGCGGCCGTGCCTGCAGTGTTGTTAGCTCTGGTTCAATTGGGCTTAGGGTCCGCGGGTTTGACCTTGGCCGGTTTTGTAGCCGTCAACTTCTTGATGGGCAGTGCCCTAGAGCCACGCCTAATGGGCAAGGGCCTCGATCTTTCGCCCCTTGTGGTATTTGTGTCCTTAGTGCTTTGGGGCTGGGTACTTGGACCCGTGGGTATGTTATTGTCAATCCCACTTACAATTATGATTAAGATTGCCTTAGAGACGCAGGCAGAAACCCGCTGGATTAGCATTATGTTGGGTGGAGGAAATGTAACACCAGATTAAAATTGCCTAATGTAAGTGTAAGCAGCCATTTGTTGTAATAGCCGCTTTCCTGTATGATCCGCGATTATCCATGATTGGATGAATCCAATTAATTACTAAAA
>CAXEWB010000194.1:0-5938 GCA_963999835.1 uncultured Cellvibrionales bacterium
ATGCAATGCCACGAGCAACTCTAGACTGACTAGGGGCAGTATATCCGGATCCGGACAGAATCAGACCGCACAGGGAAATTGAGGCGCGTTTGTTTAAATGACGGGCATACTTCTGACAAAACCTAAGGGCCATATAGGAGCCCATACTATGGCCCATGATAATCAGTGGTACAGTATGACTGCTTGCCAAATGGTTAATTAACTGCCACTGATCCAGAATTAGCTTGTTCCAGCTATCACTGTCGGCGATATGGTAGAGACTATCTGCATTATGACCTGTAGTGCCATGCCCACGATGATCGTCAGCGGTAACGCTGATACCCTGAGCATTAAGGAATTTTGCTAGATGTCCATAACGTGCACTGTGCTCTGCCATTCCATGCATTATATGTACCCATGCAGTGGAATTCTCTACATGCCATTGACGGTAGTAGTGGTTGTTTTCCTTGCTATCAAAAAGGCGTGTTTTGAACAGATTTGGCTCTTGCATTGATCTCTCCAAAGTTGGCAGATTATGATAATGTTTAAGCTTCTCAGTAATGGGTTCTGTCAAAAAAGAGTCATATTTAAATACTAACATTTAATATTTTAAACTTCGTCTAAACGGGTTGGTATAGAACCTATGAAACTAAAAAAAATTAAAACAATAGAGACCCCTTATTCTAGCATTGACGAGGATTCCTATCAGACTGAGAAGCGCAGGTTGCAAGTAGAGTTGCTTAAAATTCAGCAACGCTTAGTAAAAAATCAGCAGCGTCTAGTGATTGTTTTTGAGGGCAGAGATGCGGCAGGTAAGGGCTCTACCATCAAGAGATTTACCGAAAACCTTATGCCTAATTACTTTAAAATAAATGCTTTGAGCATACCATCGGAGTCCGAATCAAAGTTTTGGTTTAGACGATATGAAAGGCATTTTCCAAAGCCGGGAAATATCGCATTTTTTGATCGCTCATGGTATTCCCGTGCTTTAATCGAACCAACTATGGGCTACTGCTCAGAAGCTAGATATAAACGTTTTATGAAAAAGGTACTTGATTGGGAGCACAGGTTTATTGATGAGGGCCTTTTACTGGCTAAGTTCTATCTGTCCATTGACAAGGAGACTCAGCTTTTTCGTTTTGAAGACCGTCTAAGTAACCCTCTTACCTATTGGAAGTTCTCTGAAAATGACCTCCATGCGCGAAAGAAATGGGAAATTTTTACTCGCTATAAAGAGCAGATGTTTAATCATACCTCTTCAGAAAAATCACCTTGGGTGGTGGTCAATGCCAACAGTAAAAAGGAAGCCCGTTTGACCAGCATGTTGTATTTAGTGCGCGCTTTTGGTCGCCGCGGCTTTGAACCTTTAACCGGTGAGGATGTGCGACTGCGACACAGCATTAGAGTTGGTGGTGTTAAATTTAGAGGATTGACCTTTCAGCAACTTGCTGTGCTACAGGAACTTAAAGAACAGGAGAAGCTCTTTGTGGATTTAGGGGATTAGCACTACAATATAAGAGTCATACTTTTTTACCTATTTCCATATAAAGGAAGCCTTATCAAATCTTTTCCAAATAATCTTCGCACCACTATTGATCTGCCTGTGATTGAATCTGCAGGCGGTTTGGTTTGTAATGAAAAAAATCACCTGTTGCTGATGTTTAAACGAGGTAATTGGGATATGCCCAAGGGACGCATTGAGGCTGATCAATCTCGCGAAATCTCCGCATTACGAGAGGTTTCAGAAGAGACAGGTTTGAGTTCAGATAAACTTATTATCAAAGGTAAGTTAGTATCAACATGGCACACCACACGCCATGAGAACACTAAATATTTAAAGAAAACCCACTGGTATATGATGCATTATCAAGGCGGTGATGATGAGACTAAACCTCAGGTCGAGGAGGGCATTATTCAGTGTCGCTGGGTGCACCTCAGTGACCTGCCTGTCTATCGTCAGTTGATGAGAGTAAGGGTAGACTATGTGGTTGATTTTTGGCACCAGAATTTAGCCTATCAGTCTTAGCCTGATACTACGGTTTTAAAGAGCATGCCCTAGTCTCACTTTTTAACTGCAAAAACAAGTCTCACCACTACTTTAGTTTATAATCTAGCTCATAAAAAAGGGCGACTATACGTCGCCCTTTTTTGTTGCCATATAAAGATTAGAAGTTTTTACGAAACGTTAAACCATATGTGCGAGGTGCATTGGGATATCCGCTCCAACTTCCTGGTTGTGCAGGAGTTACAAATGCGGAGATTAGGCTTTCATGGTCGGTTAAGTTACGACCCCAGAGCATGGCGTCCCACCCGCCATTCTCACTGCTAAACCCAAGACTTGCATTTAGGTTGTCAGAGCCACGTTTTGCAACGCTATATGGAATTAAGTCAGCAACTTTTACGTCCTTTTCATGTAGATATTCAAGGCGTAAGAAACCGTCTATGCCACCGGATACTTCAAAGCTGAAGGTTGCATTAACATTGTAGCTAAGCTCATGCACACCTGCTGGCGAACGACCGCTTAGATCAATAGTTGATTGACCCGCAGGACAGGAATACTCTGGCTCGGCAAGACCTGTGTCATCACATGTGCCGTTTAGAAATTCATCATAAACAGCATCGATATACATCGCTGAGAAGCCCAATACCAGATTCTCTGACAGCGCTAACATGCCATCTAATTCGACACCTTCATGAGTTTCCTTACCAGCATTTTCGAGATTGAATCCTGTGCCACCGAAGATATTAGATTGGAAGCCATCAATTGTCTGATCGAAATACGCGATATTTAAGTAGCCATTATCGAAGGTGGTTTTTAAGCCAACTTCAACATTAGTTGCCTCCTCAGGATCAGCAGTACGGTTGCCCGGAGTGCGCCCATCAACAGACAGATTGACCGACGCCGCTTTAAAGCCTGTTGAGTGGCTGGCATACACAGTCGTAGAGTCATTGATGTCGTAGGCTAACCGGAATGTATGCGTCAAATCATCAGACTTAAATACTCCTGACTCATCCGCAGAGCCACCATATTGAGGAAAAGGAGGAAAAAGCTGTAACCCTGTCAAAGTGTCGAGAGCTCCACCTGCAAGGGGAAGCTCTGCAAAAGGGTCCACAACCAGTACATCAGAGATAACAGTTTTCTTATCTTCGGTGTAGTTTAGTCCTAGAGTAACAGTCATATTTTCACTGAGGTTGTAATCAAATTGAGTGAAAACTGATGTTGCGACTCCCTCCATATCGAAGACTTCACTCACTGTGCCGGTGCCAGGAACAAACCAGGTGCTAACCATTTGTCCTGGCGCTGCAGTGAGGCCGTTTTCTGCAAGAAAAGCACCGACTGCCGCCGGATCATCGAGTGAGGCTAAGGCTTGTATCGCCTGTGCGGCTTCCAAATTTCCAGCTGCAGCTTGTGCAGAGGCAGCTCCCATTAGAGTCAATATTGTTGCCACCGGCTCAAGACCGCCGGGGATTAGATTGGCAGGCGTGCCCTCTGGTGCCAGTGCTGCGCCAATCAGGAAGTCAGCAAATGGTTTAACTTGGTCACCGTATTTTACAGTACGGAAGCTGTCTACAGACTCATCTGAGTGGAAAAGGCCGACCATCCATTGTAAGTCGCCGTCTCCGTTGGAGCTAAGTCTTAGCTCTTGGGTGAAAGTTTCAAAATCATAGTCAACGCGATTTTCTCCCAAAATTTCTGCAGCTGAGAAGTCCGGATCGAAATTAGATCTTAGTGACTGATCTCTTGTCGAGGTAATTGATGTTAAGGTGGCAAAGCCAAGATCCTTATCAATTTGCAGTGAAAATCCCTTGCCCTCCAATTGGTTATAAGGGTTATAGTTCATATTCAGCTCTCTTGCCCAGGGATCAATGGCTGTCGTGGCGAAACCACTCTGTGCGGCAATCATTGCCGCAACATTAGACGCATCGCCATATGATAAAGAGCTGGCAGAGCAACAAACTTCATCAATTTCATTGTAATCAGCAATAAAGCGAATGGTTAAATCATCTGCAGGTGTATATAACAGCTGGCCACGAATTGCATTGCGATCGCGGCTGTTTACCGAGTCACCTGTAGTAATATTTGTCCCGTAACCATCGGATGAATTGTCGCTGGCAGATAGCCTGAAAGACAGATTATCAGTAATTGGACCTGTTAAGGTGCCTTTGATAATTCGTGAGTCATAATTGGCCACGGTAGCTTCTAACATGCCTCCGAACTCATCTTCTGGCAACATGGTTGTAACGTTTATAACACCTGCTGAAGCATTTTTTCCAAATAATGTTGACTGTGGACCACTAAGAACTTCGATGCGCTCTACCGTGGGCAGGTCAGCAAGCATGGCAGAGGAGCGAGTTCTTGGAACGCCATCAATATACACGCTGACTGCAGGCTCAATGCCTGGGTTATTTGCGCCATTGCCATAACCTCGGATAACAAAGTTGGTTTGAGCGGAACTCTGCAGTTGATTAACGCGCAGAGAAGCCACTGATGTCTGAAGGTCAATCAAATCGACAATACTGGCTCGTTGGATAGTTTCACCACTAGTAACAGAGACAGAGACAGGCACTTCTTGAAGTGTTTGCTCTCTTTTATTAGCTATTACAATGACTTCATCAATCTGCGCCTGTGCAGCTCCGGCCAACATCAAGCCAGCCAGCGTCACAGAGACACTAGTCTTTTTTTGTTTAAACATATTTTTACCCCTAGTTTTAATAATATTATCTCTATAGTCGCAATTTTTGGCGCGAACTAATAGCTTAGAGTAATGCCATTTGTTTATGATTTTTGATATAACAACAACTCTAGGCATCAACTTTATCACCGATTCAGCCACAATCAAGTTTAATTGCAACTTTTTTGCCGTTATTTCGCACATATCTAACGCAAAATTAGACTATTTTTTTGCCTTATTTGGGGTTCTATTAACCTTTGATAAATCCCCTTGAATATGGGGCAGTGCTAACAGTTTTGGATCCATCACTTTAAACCAAAGAGGTGGAAAATAGGCCAAAAGGTACATGCCATAATAACCATTGGGTAATTGTGGTATGTTGTTAAAATTTCGCAGGCTCTGATAGCGGCGGGTGGGATTGGCATGATGATCAGAGTGCCGCTCTAGATGGAATAGCGTTAGGTTACTCAGGGTAAAATTGGCATTCCACGAGTGATGAGGTTTGCAGCGCTCATAACGGCCATTGTCTAATTTTTCCCGCAGTAGACCGTAATGTTCAATGTAATTTGCAGAGGTCAGCTGAAACCAAGCCCACACATTGTGAATGAGTAGAAAAGGCAGCATTATCCAGCCATAGACATAAATTAAGGTGCCCTGTAACACTAAACTAATTGCGTAGGACTGGAGGATATCATTACTTGAAGACCAGAAAGATTTTTCAAGTTTTTTTAATCTCGCCCATTCCAGTTTTATGCCGCGCTTGAAAGTTCCAGTTATTTCCCTTATCGCAAAGGCATAGATATTCTCGCCCATTCTTGAACTGGCAGGATCTTCAGGCGTTGCTACCAATGCATGGTGACCGTGATTATGTTCCACACAAAAGTGTCCATAGGCCGGAACTGCAAGGACAATTTTTGCCAGTGTTTTTTCAATAAGTGTACTTTTGTGTCCAAGTTCGTGAGCAGTGTTAATGCCCAGTCCACTGTAGCCACCCGCGATAATTGCCATTGCCAATACTACCCATAGATTGAGATCAAAAGTTCCCACTACCCAAGCGGTGATAATCAGTACAAGGTAATGCAGGGGAACTGTGACATAAGTGAGGATTCTGTAGTATTTATCCGCTTCCAATTGGGGAACCAGTTCTTCGGGAGGGTTGTTCTTATCTTCACCGACTATCCAGTCAAGTATAGGGATAATGACATAAATGAGTACAAGGGGCATGCATAGTAACCACTGAGCGCCCGTCATTAGAAAGGCGCCAATACCAGCTAATGGAAGGACAG
>CAXEWB010000195.1:0-3117 GCA_963999835.1 uncultured Cellvibrionales bacterium
ACAGGCTCAGTGATAATGGCAAGTTGCGAAGCCGTGCCCGCAGTCACGCTCACATTGCCTGAGGTGGCCATCGCAAAATTGCCTGTTGCAAACACCGTTGCAAACATCAGGTTGTAGGTCTTTGCCTTACCCGCCAAGGTCAAATCTCTGAAGGTGGCGACACCGCTCGCATCTGTGGTCGCCGTGTAGTTAGAGAGGCTGCCATGACTGCCTATCCATGTTATGCCAGAAAAATAATTACGGCGTTCACGAACAATGCTGGCTGTCACCAGCACGTCTGGGGTACTGACAGGGTTACCACTGGCATCCCGCACCTGAATCACCGGTTGCCGGGTCAGTGCCACACCACTGGTTGCCGTCTCGGGCGGCTCAGTGATAATGGCAAGTTGCTTGGCCGTGTCCGCAGTCACGCTCACATTGCCTGAGGTGGCCGCCGTCAAACCGCCTGATGCAAACTTCAGGGTGTAGGTCTCGGTTGCCGTACCCGCCAAGGTCAGATCACTGAAGGTAGCGACACCGGCAACTGCATTGACGCTCTGTGTGCCTCCCAGCGTACCACCACTACCACTGGCTATACTCACCGTCACAACGGCCGTGCTATCTGTTACTTTATTGCCTTGGGCATCACGAATCTCAATGGCCGGCTGTGTACCCAGTTGCGCACCACTGGCGGCGCCCACAGGCTCAGTGATAATGGCAAGTTGCGTGGGAGGAAACCAACCTGAAGTGTTACCACCAGTACTAGTAGAACCAGTAGGGTTGACATATCCTGAATACCCCGACAAAGTCGAATCTTTAATATCAAGATACTCGGCAGTAACAGTTGCACCGCTCACATTTAGAGTATGTTGTGGATCACTAGCATCACTATCAGTAGACTCAACTTTAAGCCGGTCAGTTGTAGACACCCCTTTTAGAGTAAGTTGATTTTCAATAGTCTTGATTTTGCCAGATTCAAATTTAATCCCAGTTCCAACAAACTTTCTAGACTCATCATTGCCAGACAGGGTTTTATCTACAACCAGTTTATAAAAGGTGGTTTCACCGGTAACAGTGGTTTCTTCACCATCTAAACCCGTGAGATAGACAGTACTTTGATTAGCAGTGAATGTGTCATTATTGATCCAGTTGCCATTGACAGTCAGATTCTCACCATCATCAAGCTGGAAAGTCTCACCTGCTTCAATGGTTAGATTTGCATTGGCAAGAGCTGCAATTAACCATGCAAGTGATGTTGCGAAGCGCAACGACCATAGGATTTTTGCCTTTAAACTGAAAGGTCGTTCATTTATCATCACAGACACTCCTGAAGCGTGATTTCCATATCGTTTGCAACTGTCCTATAACTGTCAGAATGATGATTCAGCCATACTTATAAAAAGGCTTTTTTTTACTATGCTCAACTATCGCCACTATTACCCAATAAAATATTTCCCAAGCCATCTATTTTCTTTACCACACGTATTTTCTTGGGGGCACCATAAAGCTTTGAGCTTCAGCAGATCGATAGCCGTCGAGAACAATGAAAGTGATAACTAGTAGGTTTGCGATTATAGCAAGCCGATATGGCATGCATTCAGAGCTGTCGACTACTAAACCCATGCAAAAGGCAGTCAAAGGCTTGTCAGTCAGAAAGCCAATATTAGTGACATTTGAGTAACAGATTGTGCCCACGCGATCTATCATTCCTTCGACATAGCGGTTAGAGAGTTAAAATGGCAAGTGTGCAAAGCATTCCCGCTATGCAACAACTCACCGCCATTTTATACCAAAATGTGTGTTTTGTGTCAAAAAAAGAGATTTTTCAAGGCAAAGATAGCGATATTGGACATAATTACACTCTGAATAAACTGATTGACAATAATTTTGCGTCATTATGAGGCCCAAAAATGGCGCTCGCTAATTTACAAAGCAGGTAAGACACGCTCTCTGGAGCTTACTTAAACTGACCTATGGTCATCACTGGCTCGCAGACTAAGTTCACCACCGATAAAGTGTGCAACCTCGCCGTTGATTAGCTGCATTTTCAAAGCACCCATGTCATCCACACCCAAAACAGTGCCAGTGATTGATTGTTTGGCTGAAGTAAGAGTACCTTGTTTTCCTTTGAGTGCATCACTGGCTTGCCCCTCCTCACGATAAGTGGCAAAGCCCTGTTCTTCATAATCAGCCAGTATTTTGAAACAGTTTTCAATAACAAGAGCAACCAATTGGTTTCTGGAAACAGGTTTGCGTGCGCATGATTTTATATCAGTCCATTGTTGATCAATAGCCTGACCACTTTCACTGGGCATAGACACATTGATGCCTATACCGATAATGACTGTACATTGTCCAGCGGGATCACCTACCATCTCTAGCAAAATACCCCCCAATTTTTTGTCATTTACATATATGTCATTTGGCCATTTCAAACTAACAGCATCCACACCTAATTCAGTTAACGCACGCCTCACAGCCACACCGATACTTAGACTGAGTCCTTGAAGGGCGCTGGCACCGTTGTAAAAATCCCAGATAATCGATAGATAGATGTTTGAGGCAAATGGACTAATCCAATTTTTGCCACGTCGGCCTCGTCCATTTGACTGATATTCCGACATAATAATGATGCCTGTTGCACTGGCTTTATCAGATTGTCTTTGTTGAATCTCATCGGTTGCAACCCGATTGGTGGAATCAAGGCTTTGGTGAATTTGCAATGTTTGTAATTGACTTTGTATCCTGGGAGTTAGGTAGCCTATTATTTTTGCCTCGTTCAATAACTCAAAGTCATCAGGCAACCGATAGCCCCTGCCTTTAACAGACTCTAACTGCAATCCCATAGACTCCAGTTTTTGCAATTGCTTCCATACAGCGGCACGACTGATGCCAAGTGCATGGCCCAAATTCTCTCCAGAGTGAAATTTGCCATCGCTCAGGATTTCTAAGACTTTATATTTAATTTGCTCGACCTCCAGCAACTACATTTATGGACCGATCAGAACTGCTATGGTGCATAGAGTGTAAACTTTTCGATTTGATTTGTCTTTTTTACAATCAAGGTAGGGATGAGCCAACGGCCTATATTTTTTATGTGAGACTTTTGCACGAATGACCTTTTGCCCCCATACAGCG
>CAXEWB010000196.1:0-4197 GCA_963999835.1 uncultured Cellvibrionales bacterium
ACGATTGCTTCACCCTGATGGTCATTGGTATCAATCGTGCACTGCGCATGATGGCGGTCGGTAAGACCGTAGTTGATGGGGATAATCTCATTATTCCTATCGAGTTCGATAACCTCACCGAAGTCTGAGAAAGACTCCTTGGTCAAAGGTTGAAGACGAAGACGGATCTCGGTCACTAGCTGCCTCTGTAGGTGGAATAGCCAAAGGGAGATAGCAAAAGGGGAATATGATAGTGCTGACCATCTTCTGTAATGGTAAATAGCACATCAACCCGTGGGTAAAATATCGGTTCACCCAATGCTTGAAAGTAATCCCCTGTTTCAAAACGCATTTGGTAATTACCTCCCTTTAACACCGAGCCGTCTTGCATCAGGTTACTGATACGTCCATCTGCGTCAGTGACACCTGTAGCAATGTTTGTAGGGACATCGTTTTCCCATTTGGCCAGTGTGACAGCGACACCCGTAGCAGGACAACCTCTGGCAGTATCCAAAACATGTGTGGTGATTTGACTCACAATAATTTCCTCAAGCGAAGTTGAAAAATGTTGCGCTGCTGCTCTGCAGCATTAGCTAGCTCAGTGAGGCGGTTATTGCTCAGCCGCTGTTGCAACATTGCTAGCATCTCTGCGGCGCTTTTGCCGGTGGCGCAGACAATAAAAATAAAACCAAATTTCTCCAAGTAGTCTCTATTGCCCTGAGCAAGCGCCTTAATAACATCGCTGTCGGCCGTCGTCACCGATGACTGCTCGCCGGCCGCCAACGCTTTAGTATTGGCATACTTGCTATGTAAGGAGTCAATATCGCCAATTTGTGGGTGACCAGCAAAGGCTTGCAGGTAATCTTCCTCTGATAAACCCTGCCAATATCGGTTGGCGCTTTCACATAAATCCTGTTCGTTCACATAGGGTCTACCTGCCACCATAGCTTCTACCCAACGCTCTGCGGTACAACACTGCATCAGCGTTTGCCAAGCATCTGCAGTACTCATTGTATTCAGTGCCCCGAGACTCACAAAAGAGTCTTCCAATTGGGTTGTCCGATAATACGCAAGCGGCTAATACCGCCATCCGGGTAGATATTCAGTCGAACGTGCGTGAACTCGACATCCTGTGCTACCTTTATCTGGTCAATAAATAGATGTTCCCGATCCGCGTACAGCGGTGTTTCAGCAATCACTTCTTGCCATGTAGTATCGGTATCAGGGGACTGTCCACTGGGGAGGCAGACTGCTTCTAACTGCATCCGATCAGGGTAATTGCCCTTAAAATGCGCAGTATCAACAACCACTTTGCGGATGCTCCCCCTAACACCCAGTTTTATCGTTGCCCAGTCATTGCCATTATCACGGCGACGCTTAGTCTCCCAGCCATCTCCCATATTCTCTCCTCGACCTGGCATGATCAAGTTGTTGGATGAGCTGAAAAAACAATCACTGGCATCAATGCCCCGCCCACCATTTACGATTGAGGCTAGGTCGATTAATTCACCTTCAACGAAATTTTTCGTTTGGATAACCGCATCGCCATAAGCGCGAAAGCGCGCAATACCCCCATCGGGATACGTCTTCAGTCGCAAATGAGTCCATTCTCTATCACTACTGCAGTCAAAAAGATTCTGACTGTTGGGAACAATAGTTGAATGGGTCAATATCTCAGTCCAAACACTGTCACCATCGGCTTCCCCTTCTACACAGGTTGCTTCTACGCTTGCAAATAGCGGTGCATTACCACGAAAGTGACAGGTATCAATATCGAAACCGCGAATAATGCCGCGGATACCTAGACGCAAGATACACCAATCAAAATCCTGTTCCCGTAGCCGATTCGTTCTACCATAACTGCGACGCGACTCCCATCCATCCATCCATTGTCCAGTGGCGACAAAAACGCCTTCCTTAAAGACACCACGACCCGGTTTTACCAGATTGTCACATGCGGCAAACCACTGATCACTACAGGCGATAGCACGGCCGCCAACCCGCTCGTCGAGCAGGTCGATGTACTGTGATGAAAAGCGCGTATCAACAGAGCTTTCAGTAGTCATAGCTTGGTCTCGGCAGACTGATTTTAAGGTTGTTTCTTGAGAACGGTTTGGCCGATAGGTTGACCCTGCATCTCACCCAGCTCATAAACTTTTTGACCTCGCACAAATGTTTGCTCCACTATGCCAGTTACCTTGCGCCCTTCATAGGGCGTAATTTTATGTTGGTACTTAATAATTTCACTGCTAATTGTGTAGTCGCTATGCTCATCAAAAACAACTAGGTCTGCATCGAACCCCAGTGCTATCTTGCCTTTTCGATCGCCCAATCCAGCAAATACCGCAGGCCGCTCAGCCATCCAGCTTATCACGGTGGCGAGTGAACAACCTCGGTTTTGAGCTTCAGTCCAGACAATGGATAAACCGAATTGTATTGATGAGACACCGCCCCAGGCATTTTCTATATCACCGCTTTTAACATTCTTCAAATGTGGGGTACAGGGTGAGTGATCGGAGACCACAAAGTCGATGGTACCATCGGCTAATCCTTGCCAGAGCTCGCTGCGATTGGCATCTTCGCGTATCGGTGGACAGCATTTGAACAGTGTCTTGCCGTCGGGTATTGCCTCTGAAAAAAGCGCCAGATAGTGCGGACAGGTCTCCGCACTTAATAACAAACCACGCTCTTGAGCTTCTCTTATTGCCGGTATCGCTTCAGCTGAGGACAGGTGAACAATATGGATTTTCCCCTTGACACCTTCTGTCTTTGCTTCTTCTGCCAAGTTAATCATCATCTCGACAGCATTGTTTTCCCAACTTTTAGGTCTTGAGGCCAAGAAACTTTGGTATTGATCACCAATGGCGACCGGCTCATCATCACCATTATCCAATTCGGCATGGATTAGATAGGGAATATCATATTTAGCCAATGTTCTGATCGCCTGCCGCAGGTGCTCCGGCTCAACTTTTGGGAACTCATCGATGCCAGAGTGAATTGTAAATGACTTGACACCAAGGACTCCGGCTTGAATCAAAGCATCCAAATCTTGGAGACTGTCTGGTACTACACCCCCCCAAAAGCCACAATCGACCCAAAGTTTGCCCTGCAGTGACTCTAACTTTTGTTGTAACGCCCAAGCAGATATAGTCACTGGACTACAGTTGAGTGGCATATCTATCACCGTGGTAATGCCACCGGCTGCTGCCGCTTGAGTGGCCGTATTAAAGCCTTCCCACTCTGTTCGTCCTGGCTCATTGACATGCACATGGGTATCTACCAAGCCGGGGATCAAAGTTTTGCTACCAAAGTCATGTAATGTAACTGATTGTTGTTCAGACTGATCTTGAGAAGGCATAACGAAATCAACAGCCTCAATTGCAGTGATGACACCGTCATTAACCACTACCGTAGCAGGTATAAATTCGCCATTGATCAGTGTTCGCTGACTTTTAAATAAAACAGTATTCATGTATTTAATTCCTCGTTTGACTGCGTGGGGTTGGTATTTGTTAGGTATTTTCTAAGCATCTTCCAGCTAATCCCTTGTTGCATAGGCCTATCTGACTTATTTTGGTTGTTATCGGCGATGATCTCAGCAGCAATGGACACAGCAACCTCTATTGGCGATTTGCCAGGCACTGCCTGCAACCCAGCCGGACAACGTACCGCGCTGTAAAATTGGGGGGGATACTGTCGATGTTCAAAGCGCATCTGGAATTGTCGCCACTTTGTAGTGGAACCGATAAGTCCCACATAGCGAGCATTGTTGCGTTTTAGGATCGCCTCTGTGATGGCAAAGTCTAATGCGTGTTGATGGGTCATGACAATAAAGTAACTACCCGCGGGCATTGTCGAAACCATATCGGCTGGTTCATCGGTCACTGTTTTAACAATGTTGGCTGCTGTAATCTTTGGGAACTCATTGGCCCGGCTGTCTACCCAGTGTAGCTTGCAGGGCAGTTCTTGCAATATGCCTGCCAACGCTTTGCCCACATGGCCTGCGCCAAACAGCATGATGTTGAGCTTCACAGCGGTGAAGGATTCGAACAATAATGTAACACCGCCACCGCAGCATTGACCTAGTTTGGCACCAAGGGGAAAGTGCTCAAACTTCTGTCCTGTAAAACCATCTTTGAGCATGTTTCTGGAAACTTCTATGGCTTTGAGCTCTAGATGCCCCCCGCCGATGGTACAATAACTCCGCTCTGCACCTAC
>CAXEWB010000197.1:0-3197 GCA_963999835.1 uncultured Cellvibrionales bacterium
TGGATTGGCGTTGTATGTATCATCGATAAGCCTGATATTTTCCGACAAATTAATACTGTTTAATCGTCCTGAGACAGGCGTTACAGCAGCTAGTCCTTTAGCTATCTGACTAAGGTTTGCCCCTGCTGCTGCAGCGCAGGCAGCAGCAGCTAATGCATTGCTCACCGAGTGCAGACCGGGAACAGATAACTCAACTGTCTGCTTTAAGGAATCATCACTTCGTCTGTCATAGAGATTAAAACGGCAACAACCATTACTCAGTGTTTCTATGTTAGCCGCACTAAAATCAGCACGTGGGTCTTGCAAAGAAAAGGTGATACAGGCCCTTTTAGCAATCAGTTCTTGCCATGTTTTTGACCAGCGTTGGTCAATATTAAGAATAGCCGTACCATCAGTACAGAGTCCGCTGTATATCTCACCCTTTGCAACGGCAATACCCTCAACAGAACCAAATCCTTCAAGATGGGCATGTTGAGCGTTATTGACCAAGGCAATAGTAGGTTTGGCAATCTCACATAGATAGGCTATCTCTCCACCGGCGCTAGCACCCATCTCAAGCACTACAATGTCCGTATCAGCACCCATAGCGATCAGTGTAAGTGGGACGCCTATGTGATTATTTAAATTACCCGACGTAGCCTGTACGGCACTGTTTTGACGCAAAATAGATGTCGTCATTTCCTTTACCGATGTTTTACCGCTACTACCAGTGATGGCAATCACAGGACCGCTGTGCTGATCTCTTCTCATCTCAGCAATCTGGCCCAGTGCTTGCGTGGTGTCCTCAACCACCCACTGTGGCAGAGTTATTTTTTTATCAGCCTGTGAAACCACCAATCCAACTGCTTTTTCTGCCACATCGGGCAAGAATTGATGAGCATCAAAACGATCACCCCTCAGGGCTACAAACAAATCACCCTCAGCTGTTTTGCGGCTATCAATGGAGACACTGCTAAATCGACAATCCGGATTTAGCAATGTGCCACCATAGAGAATGGCGGCATCAGCAAGACGAAGTTCAGCAATCATGCCTGACCCTCCCCAGTGGCTGACAAACGAGCATTAGAAAGATTGTGCAATACCGTTCTAGCTTCCTCTTGATCACTGAAAGGGAAAGAATCAACACCAATAACCTGGTAATGCTCATGGCCCTTTCCAGCAATTAAAACGATATCATCGCTGGAGGCATTTTTTATACTGGATGCAATTGCTTCACGGCGATCCAATTCAACACCCACTGTGCCCTCTATTCCCTGCAAAATATGCTGTGCGATTTGTTTAGGTGGTTCGTTACGAGGATTATCATTAGTGACCACAATCTTGTCGGCATAGCGCTGAGCAATTTCACCCATAGCCGCACGCTTACCAATATCTCGATCGCCACCACAACCAAATACTACCCAAAGTTTACCAACACAGTGTTCGCGCAGTGCTTGTAACGCTTTTTCCAGAGCATCCGGGGTATGGGCATAATCGACAATCACTCTGGGCTTTAATTCAGCCGAGACGAGCTCCATACGACCACATACGGGAGTCAACAAAGGAATTACCTTTAGAATGTCTTGAAGTGGAATTTCCTGCATACCAGCGACAGCTATTACTGTCAGCAAGTTAGCCAGATTAAACTTACCCAATAATGAAGACTTGAGCTCACCCTTACCCCAAGGTGTTACGACGGAGGCGCTGATACCCTGACTACTAAAATTCATCTCTGAGCAATAAACATCAGCCATTGGATTTTCCAGGCTAAAGGTAAGTGCATTTATTTGAGGTTGCAGACCTGCAGCAATTTCACGCCCTATTCTGTCATCTAGGTTAATCACAGCCTTTTTCACCGAGGGCATGGCAAATAGCAATGCTTTCGCTGCTACATAGTGCTTGAGGTCGCCGTGATAGTCCAAATGATCACGACTCAAGTTAGTGAAAACAGCGGTATCGATGTGCAAACTGGCAATACGTTGCTGGTGCAAGCTATGGGAAGATGCCTCAAGGGCAACATGCCGAGCCCCCTGGGCCTGCAATTCAGCGAGAATACGCTGCATATTGATGGCATCTGGCGTGGTGAGTGAAGTACCAATAGGGAAACTAGATTCACATACAGTATCCGTAGCCTGCGCGTGGGTTGATTGCGCCATTGCATAACCTGTGGTGCCGACAAAAGCAGATTTTGAACCCTCGCGCTCAGAGCCAATTTCTGCCAACAATTGAGCATATAACCGACTGCAGGTTGTTTTGCCATTTGTGCCAGTAAAGGCTACCAGATCCATTTCTTGCGAAGGATTCGCATAGAATCGACCTGCAATTTCTGAAACAAGCCCAGACAGGTTTTTAATACTCAGCATTGGAATAGCTGATTTTGATAGTTCATTAGACATATCAATTTCAGCATCAACAAGCACGGCGACTGCGCCGCGTTGTAGAGCCTCATCAATAAATTTACCACCATCAGTCATTGTTCCCTTAATAGCGATAAAGCAGTCTCCAGAACTCACTTGGCGACTGTCCATAGAAAGTCCAGAGATCGATAATTGTGGACATAGCTGCTCATTGACAATGTCATGCAATAAATCCTTGAGATCAATCTGCCACGTCTGCACTAAACTCATCATGACTCTCCTCGCTTTATCGACCGAGGCGGCAGGTGGGCAAAAGGACTAGTTTGCAGTTGATCAGGTGTCACCTGCATAAGCCGAAGTGCAGTGCCTGTTACTTCAGAAAATACGGGTGCGGCCACAAGACCTCCGAAATAGTCTCCATCTCGAGGCTCATCAATGACCACAACCGTTACAAGCCTAGGGTTTGAGATGGGCGAAAATCCCGCAAAGGCAGATATATAACGATTTTCATCATAGCCTCCAGTGGTCTTAACTTTGTGCAATGTGCCAGTTTTACCGCCAACCGAGTAGCCAGTGATTAACGCGCGCTTACCCGTACCTTTGTGACCTGCAGCAGCTTGCAACATATGGCGAATATCTTTGACTAAATCGGCATCAACCACCCTAGAGCCCTTTGGGATGTCATCAACCGCCAATAATGAAATCTCTTTTCGCAGACCATCATTCGCTAAAACAGAGTAAGCTCTGGCCAGTTGAAGTGCTGATGCACTCAAGCCATAGCCAAAGGCGAAGGTAGCTTGAGTGACCTGATCCCACTGGCGGTGGCCAGGCAAGTTACCACTGGTTTCTCCAGGAAACCCA
>CAXEWB010000198.1:0-2434 GCA_963999835.1 uncultured Cellvibrionales bacterium
GTCTGGCTGCAAACTCTTCACTGGTTTTTCCAACCACTTCAATTTGCCCAGCCAACTGTCGGTAATCGTCACAGTTATGGCGCAGTTGTTTGAGCACTTCAATAGCACTCTGCAGACATTGTAACTCTGAATCATCTAGTAATTCAGCGCCATCTTTATCGATAGCCGCCTGTAGATCTTCTATCATCCGATCTGCCTCGACCTGTTGCTCTCTCAATGCACGTACCTGCATATCGTCCCTTGCATGGGTAAATGATTCCTGCAACATCTGCGTGATTTCGCTGTCATCGAGCCCATAGGAGGGTTTAACTTCAATGCGCGCTTCAACCCCACTGGTCTGCTCTTTAGCAAAGACACTCAGAAGACCATCGGCATCGACCTGATAGGTGACCTGAATTTTGGCAGCACCGGCAACCATGGGTGGGATTCCACGCAACTCAAAGCGCGCCAGTGAACGGCAGTCTGTAACCAACTCTCGCTCGCCCTGCACAACATGCACACTCATGGCGGTTTGCCCATCTTTAAAGGTAGTGAATTCTTGAGCCTTGGCCACAGGGATGGTGGTGTTGCGATGGATTATCTTCTCAGTCAGCCCACCCATGGTTTCAATACCCAGCGAAAGTGGGATAACATCAAGCAACAACATATCATCAGCTGATTTGTTGCCAATTAATACCTCCGCCTGTTTGGCCGCACCCATAGCAACCACTTGATCCGGATCAATGGTGCACTTGGGTTGCAAACCAAATAACTCCCCCACTTTATCTCTGACTCTTGGCATTCTTGTTGACCCACCAACCAGAATGACATCGTCAATCTGTGATTTTTTCACAGCGCTGTCACGGAGGGATCTCTTGCAGGCGCTAAGAGTCTGATCAATTAAATGATCGACCAAACTATGCATCTTATCTCTGCTCAAGGTAATGCTGGTGTCAAGGACTTCTAGTAGTACTTCTTGGCAATCGCTTAATTCTTCCTTGGCGTGTTTTGCGATTTCGATCAGCACCCGTTGTTCAGCTTTGCTGAGATCATTTCCCATAGCCAATTCGCCACGCAACCACTCGGCAATGGCATAATCAATATCATCACCACCTAGGGCCGAATCACCACCCGTTGCAAGTACTTCAAATACACCGCGAGAGAGTCTCAGGATACTGATGTCAAAGGTGCCACCACCAAGATCATAGACAGCAATTATGCGTTCGTTATTGTGTACTTTATCATCTGCTGATTGTGCCTCTTCCTGCTCCTGTAGCTGGTCTAATCCATAGGCGATAGCCGCTGCTGTTGGCTCATTTAACAGACGTAGAACTTTGATGCCTGCCAAAGTAGCAGCATCTTTTGTTGCCTGACGCTGGGCATCGTCAAAATAGGCAGGTACGGTAATCACCGCACCATCTAACCCATTATCAAAACCTAACTCGGCTCGATTGGCCAGTTTACTGAGAATTTCCGCGGACACTTGGATTGGGCTAAGCGCGCCATAGGCCGTGTTAATTTTTGGCATACCGCCTTCATCAGCAATAAACTCATAGGGCAAACTGCCGCCAAACGCTTTGACATCATTGATGCCCCGACCTAATAGGCGCTTAACTGAGGTAAGTGTGTTTAGGGGGTCACTGCTGTTATGCTCAAGTGCTTCATAACCAACACAGGTGGGACCAGTTTCAGAATAGTGCACTGCGGAGGGTAAAAGCACTCTGCCCTGCTCATCATTCAGCACCTCCGCACTACCACTTCTCACAGTAGCGACTAGTGAGTTGGTGGTGCCCAAATCAATACCCACTGCATACTTTCGTTGATGTGGCTGCGGTGACTGACCTGGCTCTGAAATCTGTAAAAGGGCCACGACTTAAAATTCCTCTAACTGCTCTTTGAGTTGATTTATTTCAGTGACAAATTTATCGGCAAATTGCATTTTGCCCAACGTGTTAAATGCTTTATTTAAGTTGCCAGCATCATATTGCTGAGCAAACTGTTGTTGAAGATGCAGATACTTTTCTTCAGCATCTATCTCCAGAGACTCCAGCGCTCGCTCTGACTTAGCATCTGCTTTAACATCAGCTAGCGCTTCCCTCAATAACATCTGATCCATCAAAAACTGATTGTCTGAGGTGATGTGACTTTCCTGAGCTGCATCATAATCTTCTAACTGGAGCAGGTACTGAGCTCTGGATAAGGGGTTTTTAAGTGTTTCATAGGCTTGGTTGATCAGTGAGGCCATTTGCACAGCACGACGTTTTTCAATTTCGCTGTTACTGGCAAAGCGATCGGGGTGGAACTGCTGCTGTAGCCTACGGAAGCGGATATCCAATTCACCCAGATCAACTGCCCAACCATGGGGTAATGGAAATATTTCAAAGAAGTTATTAGAAATTTTCAAAAGATGCTGACCTGATCAATTGTTGGGGGGGTGGTTGGGCCGCTATCTATA
>CAXEWB010000199.1:0-4249 GCA_963999835.1 uncultured Cellvibrionales bacterium
TAACTTGGGTGATACCATCGTCGTAGATAGGAGGACGTACTACGTCGATTTTTTCGACTTTGTGCGGGGCAGCTGCTGTACTCTCAGGATGTTCTGATACTTTTGCAACAATATAAGTGCCGGCTCCTGCTGCTGCAGCGACCAACCAACAGACGCCGTCGGCAACAGCAGCGGTGACCTTGGTGCCGGGTTCCGGATCAAGCAGAGCAAATGTACCTAGGGAGGTACAGACACTGTTAATAGTTGCCGCTAACCCTGTGGCCGCAGCGGCTTCCCCAAGCCCATCACTTAATCGCCGGTGAAAATGGCGTTGTAACTCTGTATCTGTCAGTGCTTTTTTGACTGGCTCGATAAGAACTGCTACACCTTTTCTAACTACGGAGTAATCAGAAGTGAAACGAATATCCACTTGGTTACTAGGTATAGAGATCTCTAGGTTATCTAGCTCACCATGGTACTTATCTCCATTTATATATAAAAAATCGTAGTTTCTCTCTGTCTCACCTGCCAAAGTTAGTTTTATCGAATCGGCATTAGGCAGACTAATAGTGTCACTGACATCAGTAAAATTGGCATAGTCTCTGGGGTAGTTTGGTGTAGTCCACAACTTGCCAGATACAGCTTTTACGGAGACACCTTGATGTTGAACTGAATAGTCAGATGTAAACCTTATAACCACCTGATTACTATCAATTGCAATAGGATGGTTGTTAAATTCGCCTGAATATTCTTTACCATTGATATAAATAAAATCGAATCCTGCTTCTATTTCGCCGTTAATAATTAATAACATACTGTCGCTATCGGTACGGAGGGTTTTGGAAATATCGGCATAGTCGTGATATCCATTTGGGTAATTTGGGGTCGACCATTCGAGATCAGAACTGGCGACAGACAGAGCGGGCGCTGTGAAGGCAAGTAGCCCTATGCTGAGAACTGCCAGTAACATAATAGTTTTGGATTTTGTTGCCCTCAGAGTTACAGCTAAAAAACTTGTTATATGTGATGAGTAAAACCGATTACTTGATCTGTGCATAATTTAAATACCTTGTAAATTACGAGCTGTGACATCTGATATTGATGGATAGCTGTCAAAAGGCGGTGAATATCTAGTAATTCGATATAGTCAACAATTCGCTATTATTGTTGGCTTGACTGTTGGTATTTTTTATTTATGGCGAGCAGGAAAGGGGCGTTGCCCTATCTAACACACCCTGTCGTTAGATAGGGCAGTTGATACAACTGCTAATTTAGCTACTTAATATTGTTTATAAAGCTTTTGACAGCTAGTTAAAATATGCCTCAGGGTTAACTCAAAGGTATGGATAACCTTTTTTTTAGTCAAATCTTTTACTATATAGCCAGCTGCTTGATACTGACTCGCAGTTACCACATCTCGATTTCTATCGGAGGTGGTTAATACATAAACATAGGCATTTTTAAGTTGGCTATCGTTGCGTAGGCACCTTAAGAACTCTATGCCACTCATGCGCGGCATATTTAAGTCCAGTAAAATAATATAGGGCTGGGTTAGTTTTACCTTGCCATTTTGCCCTCTTAAAATCTCCAGTGCTTCTATGCCATCGCGCGCGCGAATGACTGGATTATCCAGTGCTAGCTTTTTTAAGGTGCGGTTGATTCTCTCTGCGTCGAGCTCGTTATCCTCAACTAACAAAAATTTTATTTGTGGGTTCATAACAACGTCCTAGTCATACGGTCAATGTAGTGAAGATTTTTAAAGAATTTATTTAAGGCAATATTCTGTAGTCATATTATGCAGACGGCTGTGGAAGAAATTGGCTACTATTAGACTGTGAAGGCGCCAAACTATGACCTTGGATTACCTTGGGCCAATTGAAGGTAAAACTACTGCCTGCTCCCAGTTCTGAGTGAACAGTTATTTTGCAGCCATACATGGTTAGTATCTTGCGCACTATTGATAAGCCAATCCCAGTACTTTCAATGTTATCTTTTGGCTGTAGGGTTTGGAAAAACTCAAAAATTTTTTTGTGAAAGCGTGGCTCTATTCCTGGACCATTATCAACAACAGTAAAAATATAATAATTTGTATCTGCTGTATGTGTGACTTTAATTAAAAGGTTGCTTTTATCATGGTGATATTTAACCGCATTGGAAAGCAAATTATTAAAGACCTGTTCAAGGAATACCTCATTGGTAGTAAAGTTTGGCAAATCTGTGACGATCTGGATTTGTTTGTCAGTTATATGTAAGTCTTGAGCAATTTCCATAACCATTTGGGTCAGTTTGACTTCTTGGAGTTTAAGAGCATGGCTGCCAATGCTTGCATATTTAAGTAGTCCGTTAATGGTATTGTTCATCCGCAATGCTTGCGTGTGCAAGCGGGTAATATTTTTGCGCACCTCAGGGTTAGCGGTGGATGAGTCAAGATAATCATCTAAGTCTTCTTCTAGATACAGAGCTAGATCATTGATACCGCGCAAGGGGGTCTTTAAGTCATGGGATACCACATAAGCAAATTCCTCCAGTTCCTGATTACTGCGAACTAATTTTTCTGTTTGTTCCTTTAATAAGACCTCATCGGTTATATCTCGGAAGTAGCCTGTGGTAGATACACACTTTCGTTGTGAATCTCGTGCGATATAACCACCAGATTCTAGCCATCTTATTTGCTGATTATCTGGACGGATAATTCTAAATTTAAAGTAATGTTGGTGTATCCTTGGATTTGCAAAATCAGCAAGAATATTATGGACTATTTTTTCTCGGTCATCAGGATGAGCTACTAGGTTAAAAAATCCATTAAAGTCTTTAAGGTCTGAAATGCCAAGTATATGAGTTGTTTTTTGGCTAAACGTTACATTACCGGTTACATGCTCATAATAGAAACCCACAGCCTTAGAATGCTCAGCTTTAACCTCTAGCATACTGTCCATGATTTTCTTTTCGGTAATATCAAAATGAATGGCCAAATATAGCTCGACTTTGCCGGTAGCGTCTAGAAAAGGCACAATGGTGGTATCGACCCAATAGCAACTTCCATCTTTAGCCCTATTCTTAATTTCTCCTTTCCATATGGCACCTGAATCAATGGTGACCCAAAACTGGTTCCAAAATTTTTTGGGATGATGATCTGAGTTGATGATGCGGTGATTGTGACCAATGAGCTCATCACAGGAGTATTGAGAGGTTACACAAAACAGATCGTTGACATAGGTGATTGTGCCATGGCGATCTGTTGCATCTATAATTATCGCCTTGTCCAAGGCATTTTTATATTGCTCCAGAAGACGTTGCGTACTTTCCATATATTAGATCAAAACCTTTGCGCGAAAAACCTAGCGTCTTACTAGAAGGTTAAAATGGCTACTGTTTATCGATTTATTGCTAGTTCACCCCTTGTGACGAAATTTGTCAATTCGATATTTATGTCGATAGATGGGAACAGACTCTATGCGACAATCTAAATAAAATTATGCCATATTTGCTTTCCGAGTCATTTTTATACAGGCGTAAATCTGAAGTGACCATGCATTGTTCACTAACAAAGGATGTTATCAATGCAACAACAATTCAATTTAACCAAAGAGACGGCTAAATTGGCTAGACATAGCACGTTGGCACAGTTTTCGAATCACCTGTGTCAGCTGTTAATGTGCTCCGGCTTTGACAAATTTATTTATTATGCATTGCCAGTAATCTGTCGGTCTTTAGATCACTCATTAAACTATTGCACGGTTGGATTAAACCAATGGATGCAAGACTATTTACTCCATCATTACTACAAACTCGATCTACTGCGTACGGAGCTATTAGCTGGCGCAGACACGTTGAAATTCCGATTGACTACGACTGAGGCTATTTATCAGCCATTCTCAAAATCATTGATACGCAATCAAGAAGTACTTGAGCAAATGTGCCCTGATACACGTTATATGCAACTACACACTTTGGGTGGTGCCCAACTAATCTGCAGGATTGATGCAACCGTGCAACCGCTAATAGATCACTGTATCGCGCATGATCTTCATCAGGGGATTGGGTTAAGGCTAAATAATTATCGTAGTATGTTAGGAATTATTTATTTAGGTTACGGTGGTAGCTCAGAGAGTTTTGCAACAGCCTATACGTACCAAAAATTTATACTATTAGAAAGATTTATTCGTCGATGGCACCATAGATTGCAGAACAAATTTGCCAAAAAATTTATTGGTAAAATGTCGATACGTCTCACGCCCAGAGAGCAGGATATTATTGGTTTGTTAGCACA
>CAXEWB010000200.1:0-17648 GCA_963999835.1 uncultured Cellvibrionales bacterium
CCCTGCCCTGCCACAGGATGAAGACTATGGGCAGCATTGCCAATAACCACGAGTCGCCGACGCACCTGCTCTTCGGAGGTGGTTAGGGCAAGCGGGTAAGAAAATCGATCGCCAACCCCCTTTAAATGTCCGAGACGAAAGCCAAAACGTCCCTGAAGTTCTCTGAGAAAGCTTTCGTCATCAACGCTCATTAATTTATCTGCCAACTCTGTGGGCTGCGTCCACACCAGGGCCGCGCGCGGTCGGTTTTGATAATCACTCAGGGGTAACATAGCCATTGGACCCTGATCGGTAAAGCGCTCATAGGCTATGCCATGATGGGATTTTTCTAAGCTGATGTTCGCAATAATGGCACTGTGACCATAGGGTTTGCTATACGCCTGAATACCAAGCTTCTGGGCGGTGGCAGATCCCGCTCCATCAGCGATGACAAGCAGTTTGCTGTCAATACATGGGCTCTGATTGCCTCGCAACTGTTGGTCATTAAATAAAATTTTCATGGCATTTGCCAGTGGCTCCACAGCCTTGACTGTGGTTTCCCCGTATAGGGTAATATCGCTTTTTGTTGCTGCGTTTGACAAAACAGAACTTAAGCAACTGTTCTCCACCACATATCCGAGTGCGTCAACACTAGCCTCTTTAGCGTCCATTCGGGTGAGACCAATATGCTCTCGATCACTCACATGAATCTGTGATATGGCAGTGACATAGGGCTTCAGCTGAGTCCATATGTCTAATTTTTCAAAGATTTTTCGACTACTCCATGACAAGGCTGTTGAGCGAGCATCAAAACTTGTACTATGGAGAGGCATTTCAGTGTCACTTTTAAGTGGCCGAGATTCCACTACCGCGATTCGCCAGCGCTTCTGTTGGGCAAGTAATAGTGCCAAACTGAGACCTACCATTCCAGCTCCTATAATGGCAATATCGAAGATATTGGTTGATTTAGATTCGTTAGTCAAAACTTTACCCTGCCATTAGGTGCTCGATTTGCTTGCGTTCTTTGGGGACCGCATCGGTGAGAACTTCATTGCCTTTTTCAGTAACCAAAATATTATCTTCTATTCTAATGCCTATACCACGCCACTTTTTTTCTACTTCAGTGTTATCTACGGCAATATAAATACCCGGTTCAACGGTTAATACCATTCCAGGTTCTAAAACACGCCAATGGTCGTCAACTTTGTAGTCACCAACGTCATGGACATCCATACCCAGCCAATGGCTAACGCTGTGCATATAAAATTGTTGGTAAGCACCATCAGCAATCAGCCTGTCCACGTCACCCTCTAAAATACCTAATTTGACCAGACCCTCTGTAATAACACGGATGGCTGTTTGACCGCCTAGATGGAATGGCAGTCCGGGCGCTATTTGTTCAATAACGGCCATTTGGGCGTCTAACACAATATCGTAGATAGCGGCCTGTGCTGCTGTAAATTTACCATTTACTGGGAAAGTGCGGGTAATGTCTGCCGCATAATTTTGATACTCACAGCCAGCATCAATCAGTACTAGATCCCCAGATTTTAATTTGTGGCAATTTTCGATGTAATGTAGCACACAGGCATTTTTACCTGACCCAACAATACTGGTGTAGGCTGGGCCAGTTGCGCCGGCACTCATAAATTCATGCTCCATTTCAGCCTGCAGGTGATACTCATTTAATTTTGGACGACAGTACGTCATGGCTCTGCAGTGAGCATTTGCCGAAATATCAGCAGCTTTTCGCATTAACCTAATTTCTGCAGAAGACTTTATCAAGCGCATCTCGTTTAACAGATGATCTAAGTCTTTTAGCTCTCCAAGCTCAGCTGAGTTTTGTGAATTATTGTTGCAAGCCTCACTTTTCCAGATTTCCCTGGTCCACTGCATGAGGCGTTTGTCAAATTCGGCATCTTTTCCGAGTGAGTAGTAGACATGAGTTCTACCCTCGAGCAATCCAGGGAGAATATCGTCGATGTCATCAATGGGAAAGGCATCATCAGCAGCAAAGTGATCTCTAGCACCCTCAGGTCCCTGCCGGTGACCATCCCAAACTTCTCTTAATGGATCTTTGTCTCGGCAAAATAAAACAAATTCTCCCTGTGGGCGCTGTGGTATGAGTAGCATCACCGCATCGGGCTCGGGAAAACCTGACAAGTAAGTTAAATTGACAGATTGCTTGTAGGGGTAGAGGGTGTCATTGGAGCGCACTCTCTCTGGGGCAGCAGGGATAACCGCTATGCTATTAGACTCCATAACAGACATGACATCTCGTCGCCTCGCTGCATACTCCCTTTTCGTAATCATTGGAAACTAGTCCTAATACTCCAACCTTCAATGAACTGTCGGTTGTGACTCAGTGGCAATCTGTGAATTTAGATCTGTAAATATAATTTGTACAGCGATACGAATATATTCAACCAGTTCGAGATAATCACGCTCGACATCCTCATCAGTGTCAAACTCGGTTGAGATCTGCCCGATAGCAGCTAAATCCTGCAATGCTTCTTTACCCTCACTGGAAACTTCAAATTCTGTACCCATTCCCTCACCAATGCCAGAAATATAGTGACTGCACCAATTCCCGACAGCAACTAATCTCTCCTCAAGTGGCAGCTCATCATCAGGCAGGAGGGGCTGGAACATAAAGCTGATATCTTGAAGATCAGTTAGTGCAGATTCATAGAAGTTTTTTAAGGTATCTTCTGCAGTTTTGGCAGTCTCATCTTCCAGTGCCAGCCACTGCGTTGAACTACTGACTAAATCTTGTATCTGCACGGGTCCAGAGCTCAGTCTTCCACATAGAAAACCATGAAACCCAGAGGGGCTTGCATTAATATTGAGCTGGTAAAAAAGATCTTCTAGCTGTTCAAATGTCACTGCACTACCTCTTAAAAATTTGATGCATCGTACCATTACTAATAATTCAACGCACCTCAGTTTGACACCATCGACGATTGACCAGATAGCGTTCAGTGCCTATAGTAATGATCTGTTTGTAATTTGCTGAGATGCTAACACTCTATCAATGACTGACACCCATAATTTTGAACAAAAGCTGGACCAATTAATTGCTACTTGCCAACAGCTAAAAGAGGAAAACGCTGCTCTTCGCCAGCGTGAGGCCGGTCTAGTTGGAGAGCGCAGTGAATTGCTACAGCAAAATGAATCAGCACGCGAGAAAATTAAAGCCATGATAAATCGCTTGCAAAGTCTTAGTGCAGAGTGACTGCCATGTCCGATCTATCCCTAAAGATTCGTATTCTTGACAAGGAATACCAAGTTAACTGTCAGCCACATGAGCGGGAAGCACTGCAGAACTCGGCGAGCCTGCTGAATGAGAAAATGGAAGAAATTCGCCGTGGATCGCACATTATTGGGCTCGAGCGTATCGCCGTCATGGCGGCCCTAAACTTGGCACATGATCTTATTCGCAGCAATCAGTCTGCACAAGAAAATTCCGCTGCAAACGCCACATTGCAGTCCATGAGTACAAAACTTGATTCTGTGCTTGCAGACCTAGGTAATTAATCATTTAATCGCTCCCGCTTTCTAAGCTAGCTCTGTTATACTGTAATTTCCTGGGGTGTTTGCCAGTCAAGAAGTCCCTGAGCCGATACTTACTATCTGGCCTCTCTCAGTCAACAATGTTGTGCAATTCCGTGCGGCGGAAAGCCTGATTTGTTGCGAGAGTCGCCACCTTGAACTTTTCGGTTCAAGGCCACGTTGACAGCGGCACTCTGGGGTTCTATACCAGTTGATATACAATTATGACCTGCTGCCAAATCAGATATCAGTTGCGTGCGCAGAGACGTTCGCTAACTCCTCGCCAACAACAGCAGAGCGCCGATAGGCTGGCTAAGATCCTGTGTACTCAGAATTTTTTTCTGCGCGCCAAAAGAGTGGGCGTTTATATAGCTCACGACGGTGAGATAGATCCCTCTATTATTGTGGATATTTGTTTGCAGTCTGCAAAGCACTGTTTTCTGCCCGTGCTACACCCAATAAACATAGGCCGACTACATTTTGGCAGATATGAACGTCATACCAATCTGCTAGCTAATCAGTATGGCATCCCCGAACCAGATCTCAGAAACTGTAAACTAGCGCCTCCTTGGAGTTTAGATGTTATCTTTTTACCACTCGTGGGCTTTGATCGCAGTGGAAATCGCATCGGTATGGGAGCTGGCTACTATGACCGCACTCTGGCCTTTGTGGCCTCTGGTCATAATCCCGCTCCAAGACTGGTTGGATTGGCACATAGTTGCCAAGAGGTAAGTTCAATTTCAACTCAAAACTGGGACATTCCCGTTAACCAAATAATCACTGACCGAGAAATCATATGCGCAAGACCAAAATAATCTGCACTATTGGACCCGCCACCGATTCAATTGAAATGCTTGAAAAACTAGCCGATGCGGGTATGAATGTAGCACGCCTTAACATGTCTCATGGGGATCACAACTCCCATGCCAAAGTTATTGCATCTATTCATGAACTCAATAAGACCCGCAATCATCCACTTGCTATCTTATTGGATACCCAAGGGCCTGAAATCCGCACCGGTGACAGAGCGGAAGACCTTCACTTAAAGGAGGGAGACACACTGTCCATTGTAGCGCGTGGCCTTGAAGATGTTGAGTCCTCATCTATTCAGATCAACTATGATGACCTGATCAACGATGTCAATGTGGGGGATACGATCACCGTCGATAATGGGTTGATAAACCTTAAGGTACTAAGCAAAGAAGACAGAACAATGCAGGTTCAGGTCATTGACGGTGGCCTGCTGAAGAGCAAGCGTCATGTCAATCTGCCAGGTATTCGAGTTAATCTCCCGGCCATTACAGATAAAGATCGCCGAGATATTGAGTTTGGCCTTGAGCAGGGAGTGGATTTTATAGCCCTCTCTTTTGTTCGTCAGGCTGAAGATATTCGTCAACTGCATCAGTTACTCGGTGACAAATCTGACCAAGTGAAAGTCATTGCTAAATTGGAAGATCAAGAGGCCATTACCAACATGGTAGAAATCATCGATGTTGCCGATGGTATTATGGTAGCCCGTGGTGACTTAGGTGTTGAAGTGCCACTTGAGGTGCTTCCGCGCATACAGCGACGGATTATTCGTACCTGTGCGGAAATGGGTAAACGAGCGATTGTGGCCACACACATGTTGGAATCCATGATCGAAAATCCTATACCCACTCGCGCCGAAGTCACCGATGTCGCCAATGCCGTGTACGAAGAGGCAGACGCAATAATGCTATCTGGCGAAACCACCGTAGGTAAATATCCTATTAAATGTGTGGAAATGCTGGATCGTATTGCTCGCTCTACAGAAAAGAGTCGTGGCCTGCGCTTCACTGATGGACTGCATACTAAAAGCAATAAAGATCAAATTGCTAAAGCCGCTGTTGAGCTGGCCACTGCAATCTCCGCAAAAGCCATTATTGTCCCTACGCGGCGTGGGCGTATGGCAAATCGTGTCACTAATAGCCATCCTGAGTCCATTGTCTGCGCATTTACCGACAGTGGATACACCCGTCGACAACTAGTGATTAATCGCAATGTACTAAGCTACCAAATAGAAATTGACCCAGATCCCGAAAAAACCCTCGCCGCAGCAGCAGAGATAATGATCCTACGCGATGAATTCTCCCCAGATGATCCTGTAGTAGTTATTTCTGATGCCCTAGCAGGCTCAGGTTTTGAAGCTCTGCAAATTCGTAAAATCAGAGACCTACTTTAATTCAATGTCGGTTAATAGTGCCTGCGAAATACAGACATTAACTTAGAAAGAATTTATAGGCCTGATTGTTGGTTTCTTCGGTATACCTGTAACCCAATTGCTCTAAAAATAGCTCTAGCTGTTGATGATCTTTTTTGGGCACCTGCAAACCAACCAATACCCTGCCAAAGGCGGAGCCATGATTGCGGTAGTGGAACATGGAAATATTAAAACGTCCGCCTAGTTGCACTAAGAATTCTAACAGTGCCCCTGGACGCTCTGGAAATTCAAATCGGAATACCTGTTCCTCTTGGACTTGCTGAGAGCGCCCACCAACCATGTATCGGATATGCAACTTAGCCATTTCATTGTCAGTCATGTCAGATACTGAGTACCCCTTGTGTTGAAGTTCCCCCACTAACTGGTAGCGATCTTCATCACCACTTACCTGAACGCCTACAAAAATATGTGCTTGCTGTTCATCACTATACCTATAGTTAAACTCGGAAATATCATGCCGGCCCAAAGCGCTGCAAAAGGATTGAAAGCTACCTGGCTTTTCGTCGATGGTGACAGCTAATACACATTCTCGTTTTTCACCGATTTGGGTGCGCTCGGAAATGTATCGCAGTCGGTCAAAGTCGATATTCGCACCACACTGAACCGATAATAATGTCTGGTTCTGCACACCATGTTGGGCAACATACTTTTTTAGTCCAGCCGTTCCCAACGCTCCGGAGGGCTCACAGATGGCACGGGTATCATTGTAAACGTCTTTGATGGCAGCGCAGATTTCATCGGTTGTCACAGTGATCACCTCATCGACCAGGTCCTTTAAAAGCCTGAAAGTCTCCTCACCAATCTGTGCGACTGCTGTTCCGTCTGCAAAGATACCTACCTCTTTTAAGCGTACCCTGCGACCCGCTTTTAGTGCCGCATCTAAACAGGCCGCATCGTCGGATTCGACTGCGATAATTTTTACCTCAGGCCTATGCTGTTTTATATAAGCAGCAACTCCAGCACACAGACCACCACCGCCCACAGCAATAAATACCGCGTCCAACTTGCCTGGGACCTGATCCAGAATTTCCACACCGATAGTACCCTGACCAGCAATAACATCTGGATCATCAAAGGGATGGATATAGGTCAATCCCTGTTCAGCCACCAGCTTGTCCGCATGAGCGGCTGCAGCATCATAATTGTCTCCAACCAATACCACCTCGGCACCTCGCGAGCGGACTGCATCAACTTTGATACTTGGCGTGGTGCGTGGCATTACAATGATTGCTTTGATACCCATCTGTTTTGCCGCCAGCGCCAAACCCTGAGCATGGTTGCCCGCCGAAGCAGCTATCACACCATCCGCCAGTTGCTGTTCATTGAGGTATCGCAACTTGTTATAGGCACCGCGTAGCTTAAATGAAAAGACCGGCTGTAAATCCTCGCGCTTGAGTAATACCTGATTATTCAGGCGCTGAGATAAAAGTGGCGCCCTATCTACGGGGGTTTTCACTACCAAATCATAGATGTCAGCATCGAGGATTTTTTGTATGTAATTATGCGGCATGGGTTTCACTACTATTTAATTAGGCGGACATGTTAATATAAATGGCAAAAAATTATTAGCTAAATAAGGGTTGTGTGTGGATCAAAATCAACTAAAACAGGCTGTTGCCAAAGCTGCCGTAGACTATACCCTAACAAGAATTGAAACTGATAGTATCGTTGGTATCGGCACTGGCTCTACAGCCAATTGCTTTATTGATCAAATTGCCGAACACCAACATCTATTTCAAGGCACTGTAGCCAGTTCTGAGAGCTCCGCGGAACGATTACGCAGTCACGGCATTCCTGTGTTTGAGCTCAACGCTGTCTCTGAGGTTGCTATTTATATTGATGGCGCTGATGAAACTAACCCCCATCTGCAACTGATTAAGGGCGGTGGCGCAGCCCTTACCCGTGAAAAGATCGTCACCGCGGTGGCCAACGAATTTGTCTGCATTGCTGATGAAAGCAAATGGGTAGATTTTCTTGGCCGCTTCCCACTGCCGGTAGAAGTAATACCGATGGCACGTAGTTATGTCGCGCGTGAGTTGGTCAAACTGGGGGGCGATCCGGTATGGCGTGAGAACGTTATCACTGACAATGGCAATAGCATCCTTGATGTACATCATCTGCATCCCATCGAATCAGCGGTGCAACTCGAACAGACCATCAATCAAATTACCGGTGTGGTTTCCAACGGCCTGTTTGCAAGCAAACCTGCCGATATCCTCTTTCTAGCCACTCAGAATGGCATAGTGACCCACCGCACAGAGTAAGTGGTTCACGCAATGAAGTATTTAAGGCTACCCCTGGGATAATAGTTCGCGCAGATCAATGATGGCTGCATTGGCACGGCTGATATAAGAAGCCATGACTAGGGAGTGATTGGCTACCAGACCGAAACCATCACCATTGACGATCATTGGGCTGCGAACAGATTGCTGTGTCATCTCCAATTCGCGCACAATCTGTCGCACACTGGTGAGCGCATTTTTTCTTTCTAGTACATCGGCAAAGTCTATCTCAACTGCCTTTAGAAAATGTAACAGCGCCCAGCAAGTACCGCGCGCCTCATAAAAAATATCATCTACTTGTAATCGTGGCGTCTTAACCACTAACTCTTCAGGGGCTGAGGTGGATTGTTTTGCACCAGCGGCACCAGAGAGATCTGTATTGATCCTGCGCTGACCCACACTGGCAGATAGCCTCTGCGAAAGACTTCCCAGTCTGGTTTCAACTGTGCCTAACCAGTAGCTGAGATTGTCTGCGCGGGCAAAGAACTGGGCATTGTAATCTTCTTTATTAGTAAGCCGATTTAGATAACTGCTTAGGTGCTGTCTTCCCTCAGCATATTCACTCTCCGGCCAAGGCACAGCCCAACTTGTGTGATTGACATTAAACCTCGGTTCGGCCAACGCAAGGTCCGCATCCTCTGTAGACTGAGACTGCGAGCGACTAAAGGATTCGCGCATCGCTTTGCTTAGATCTCTCACCTGTACTAAGACACCAAACTCCCAGTTGGGTAAATTATCTAGCCACAGTCCGGGCGGCAATACATCATTTGCCAAGTAACCTCCGGGCTTCTCTAACATAATATTAACCACCTGAATCAGTGTCGCAGTGGTGGTTGCACCGATGGCCGGTGGAGCGTCTAACTGATACGCGTTGGCTACGTTGAAGGGCTCTGGTTCTTGACTCCAATACCAACCAAGCAGCAATAACGTTATTAGTAGCATTAAAGAGGCAATTATCACACGCCGCCAAGTTTGTGAATTTGCTGTCAATGGCATGTTTTTGTCTAGGTCTTTCTCGTCAGAACTATTAGACCCCCAGAGCCATTTAAACGTTAATCGATTGCGCCTTTTCATCAGTGATGCATTTCCTCTGCAGGATGCCCTATCTTGTCAGCTAATTTCGCGGAAAAGCTGACTGATCCGCAGTGATCCGTGTGAATATTAATCTCCGTAGAATCGAGGCTATTTAAACTGTGCTCCACATCGAATAACATAAGGTGAAGGTCTCCAGATTCAAACAAAAGACTGGCTCCTGATGATAACTGAACCGTCTCTACTAGCCGCATCCTCACCATGCCCTGTTCATGTTTATGGGTGTGGAATTCTACGCGTTTAGCAATGGGTGTGTCAGACTTAAGCAGTTTGCAATCAATATTTCCACGATTGCTAATTGTAAAAAAAGCTGCCGTGTTAGTCTGACCTGGCAACAGGGGTCTGATAGAGGCGTCAGTTACTGTCAGTGAATGAAACTCGTGTTCGTCACTAGCGAAAGAAGCCGTGACTAGCCCAAAAGCAATCAGTATTAATGGATTGAATGCGTGTTTTTTCATGGAACACCTCAGAAATGTTAGAGAAACCTATGATCTGCCTGTTAGTTTATCATTTTAGAGCGCCGAAAATGTTACAGTAGTGAGAATAAATAATTGTACTTGCTGATACCTTTATCATCATTGGGAAACAAGCTGAATGAAGAAAATACTAAAAACTATCTTGCTACTTACTAGTATAGCCATAACCAATGCATTCGCAGCGCCCTCATTGCAACAATCAGATGTTTCGACTGACACACAGAGCCTATCACAAATCAGTTTATTGCAGGGGCATATTAGTTTTCTACCTGTAGAGCAAGCCTTTCAAGTCACAGCATCAATGAATGATAATAAACTCATTTTCGACTGGGTTATCGCGGATAATTACTACCTTTATCGTGATCGCTTTAAAATTCAAGCGCTGTCAAAACCCGTTCAATTTGGTGCCATAGAATTCACTCAAGGCATATTTAAATGGGATGAATTCTTTGAAGCTGAGCTGGAGGTCTATTATCACCGTTCACGTCTGCACGTTCCTTTTGACAGTAACCTGAAAAGTTTTCAGCTTAAGTTAGAATCCCAAGGTTGTGCCGATGCTGGACTTTGTTACCCACCCCATAGCCATTGGTTTGAAGTAAATCCTTCAACAGGCTTGGTAACCAGCATCTCTGCACCTTCTATGCCATCAGTAACTAATGCTATTGGATCTGCCTCTCCTGGTCCCTTGTGGTTAGTTCTGTTGTTGGCCCTTATCGGTGGACTAATCCTTAACTTGATGCCCTGTGTTTTCCCTGTGCTATCTATTAAAGTCCTCAGTTTTACCCGTAGTTATCAGACAGCCTATCAGAAACAGATGCACGGACTTGCCTACACTTTGGGCGTCGTGGTTAGCTTTTTGGTCATTGCGGTACTTATGCTGTCCTTGAGATCGGCAGGCGAAGCCATTGGTTGGGGCTTTCAGTTACAGTCTCCTGGCTTTGTTATCTTTCTTGTTTACCTCTTTACCATTATGGGCTTATCCCTATCTGGTTACCTGGAACTAGGTGCTGGCCTAATGTCCCTTGGACAAACTTCCTCGGATAATGACAGTCTGGGCTCATCATTTTTGACCGGCGTACTTGCCACCACGGTAGCCAGTCCCTGTACTGCCCCCTTTATGGGCCCTGCACTGGGTTATGCAATCACACAGCCAATTTATTTAGCGCTATCAGTATTTGGTGTTTTAGGCCTTGGCATGGCTCTGCCCTTTATTCTTCTAACTTGGATTCCAAGTCTGGCCAATAAACTTCCAAAGCCAGGACCTTGGATGGAAAATGTAAAACAATTCTTGGCTTTTCCGCTCTATATAACTGCAATTTGGTTACTCTGGGTTGCAGGTAGACAGACTAATATTGATGTCGCTATTACTATCATTTCCGGACTTTTATTAGTTGTGCTGGCAATCTGGTTATGGCGACTCGCCAATCCACAGTCATTGATCGTGAAAATCTCTACTGTCAGCCTCCTTGTAGTTGCTTTGCTTTTGCCAGCGCTAGGCCTTAAAACTGTGGGTCAAAATCACCAATGGGAACCCTATACAGAACAGCGCCTTGCTTCCCTAAGAAAGCAAAATAAGCCAGTATTTATCAACCTTACTGCGGATTGGTGTATTACCTGTCTGGTCAACGAGCGCATTGCCTTTAGTGAATCCTTCTATCAAAGCCTTGCGGATAACAACATTGTTTATTTAAAGGGGGATTGGACTAATAATGATCCTAAAATCACCCAATTGCTCAATCAATTCAATCGCAGCGGTGTGCCACTTTATTTAATGTATCCCAATGGCGAGGGTTCACCTGAGATTCTCCCGCAAATCCTAACAAAAACCACGTTACTCGATGCTATTAAGCGCGCAAAATAATAGATAGCAACATTTCACAGCATTTCAGTGGCTTTTAGCTACATAATTAAGAATTTTAACCAACTTCTGCAAAAATGATGCGTATATTGCCTCTAAATGTCTCTAAAAGTGCAGTTCGCAAAACTTTTAAGTAGCGAAAAACCTTTAAAATCTTAAAAAAATCCTTAAATTACCTATAATTTCGCTTAACATGCAATTATTTACATAAATCGTAGACAGGCTGGATGTTTTCGGGCAGACTTATTCTCGTTTACGTTACTTTCGGCAGATTATTATGGCAAAAATTCTTATTCTAAATGGCCCTAACCTCAATCTTCTCGGAACACGTGAGCCCGAAGAGTATGGCCAAGAGACTTTGGATCAAATAAACCAACGACTCAATGACTCCGCTGTTGCCGCTGGCCATCAACTAGAGACATTTCAAAGTAATGGTGAGCACAACCTTATTAAGCATATCCATGGTGCTCCTAGCAACGGTATTGATTTTATTATCTTTAACCCCGGCGCCTTTACTCATACTAGCATCGCACTGCGCGATGCACTTCTTGGCGTCGCTATTCCATTTATAGAAGTCCATTTATCCAACGTGCATGCCAGAGAAGAATTTCGTCGTTTATCCTATTTTTCTGACATTGCCCAAGGGGTTATATGTGGCTTTGGCGCAAACAGTTATGAACTTGCCCTAGAGGCTGTTGTGCGCAATTTAAACACCTAACTTACAATCACTGAGAGACTGGGATGGATATTCGTAAAGTTAAGAAACTGATTGAATTATTGGAACAATCCAATATCAATGAACTAGAGATCAATGAAGGTGATGAGTCTGTACGTATCAGTCGCGGTGGCTCGGCCGTCACTTATACAGCACCACCTCCGGTGGCGGCGACTGTATTGGCTCCATCACCAGCACCAGTGTCCACAGCCACTGAATCCAATGAGCCTGAGGCAGATATTCCTACCGGTCATACTGTGAACTCTCCTATGGTAGGTACATTTTATTCAGCGCCCGCTCCCGGCTCTGCCCCCTTTGCAACCGTAGGTCAAACTGTTGCCGCTGGTGATGTACTGTGTATTATTGAAGCCATGAAGATGATGAATCAGATTGAAGCTGATAAGTCCGGCACCATCGGTGCCATTCTGGTTGAAGATGGTGAGCCCGTTGAATTTGATCAACCCCTGATCACCATCATCTAACCTGTAGCAGGAAACGCACTATGCTTGAGACAGTATTGATCGCTAACCGCGGTGAAATTGCCCTTAGAATTCTTCGCGCCTGTAAGGAGCTTGGAATAAAGACAGTCGCAGTGCACTCCAAGGTAGATGCAGATCTTAAACATGTAAAATTAGCTGATCAGGCTGTCTGTATTGGGCCAAATCCCTCCCCTCAAAGTTACTTAAACGTCCCGGCGATCATTAGCGCCATGGAAATTACTGGCGCCCAAGCAGTTCATCCTGGCTATGGTTTTTTGGCAGAAAATGCTGACTTTGCTGAACAAGTAGAAAACAGTGGTTTTGTTTTTATTGGTCCCACCGCCGGTGTGATTCGCACGATGGGAGACAAAGTAGCCGCAATCAAAGCTATGAAGGCCGCCGGCGTACCCACCGTACCAGGGTCTGATGGGCCCCTTTCCAAAGATGCGCAACAGCTCAAGGCTACTGCGCAACGTATTGGCTACCCAGTGATAATTAAAGCTGCAGCAGGTGGTGGTGGGCGAGGAATGCGCGTTGTTGAAGATGAAGAAAGCTTAGTCAATGCAGTAACCATTACTAAAACTGAAGCGGCGGCGGCATTTGGAGATGGCACCGTTTACATGGAGAAATTCCTGCAAAATCCTCGTCATGTCGAAGTACAGGTTTTATCTGACGGTCAAGGTAATGCCATCCATCTGGGTGATCGCGACTGCTCCCTGCAACGCCGGCATCAGAAAGTCATTGAGGAGGCGCCCGCTCCAGGTATTCCCGAAAAAGCACGTGAGGCTGTATTTGAAAGCTGCGTCAATGCCTGTGTGCAAATGAACTATCGAGGTGCTGGCACCTTTGAATTCCTCTACGAAGATGGCAATTATTACTTTATTGAAATGAATACAAGAGTTCAGGTTGAACATCCTGTTTCGGAAATGATTACCGGCGTAGATATTATTAAAGAACAGTTACTGATTGCCAGTGGCAGACCTCTCAGTCTGAAACAAGAGAATATTATCTTTCGCGGGCACTCTTTTGAATGCCGGATTAATGCTGAGGATCCTGAAACCTTTTTACCCCAACCAGGTACCATCAAGGCCTATCATGCCCCTGGCGGTAACGGCGTCCGAGTGGACTCACATATTTATAATGGCTACACAGTCCCACCCAATTATGACTCTATGATCGGCAAAATAATTACCTATGGTCGCGATAGGGATTCTGCGCTTTCACGTATGCGAAATGCTCTAGATGAGATGCTGATCGACGGCATAAAGACCAATATTCAATTACATGAGGACTTGGTACGTGATAAGGAATTTCAAAAAGGTGGTGTCAACATACATTATCTAGAAAAGAAGCTAGGTCTGTAGTCAGATATATCGGATTATATAAAGTAAGTACCAACTATGCCTTCGGATCGATATATTCAAGCAGTATGTGAAATATTGCGAGAATCTATTGATGTTGTGGAAAATACTCTTTTAGAGGCAGGAGCAATCTCAGTTACTTTTCAAGATGGCGCAGACCAATCTATCTTAGAACCCAGACTAGGGGAAACCCCCCTTTGGGATAAGTGCATTGTAAAAGCGCTCTTTGCCGCTGACATTGATACGGACACTGTCTGTGCCTTGATAAGTGATTGTTTGGCATTTTCAACCAGTATTCACTGGGAGTTACTTGAGGACAGGGATTGGTCACAAGAATGGAAAAAATACTTTAAGCCTATCCCCTGCAAAGCCGGCCGACTGTGGATCTGCCCAAGTTGGGCTGAGCCTCCCAATACAAATGCAATCACTTTACATATGGACCCTGGCCTGGCCTTTGGCACTGGCAGCCATCCCACCACTATGCTATGTCTGAATTGGCTAGAAATGCAATCATTAGAGGGAAAAATTGTGGTTGATTATGGTTGCGGATCAGGCATCTTGGGTATTGCTGCGTTATTGTTGGGAGCCACAAAAGTGTTCGCTATCGATAATGACCCACAAGCTCTTCTAGCCACTCGCAATAATGCCCAGTGCAATGGTATTGATAAAGCAAAACTCATTACCCTTTTACCAGAACAGATTCCTGACAACACACAAGCTAATGTAGTGTTAGCTAATATCTTGGCCAACCCACTGATTGAACTTAAAGACACAATTAGTGCGATGACTCTGCCCGCTGGACAACTGTGTTTGTCAGGGATACTCATTGATCAAACTGAACAGATTACTTCAGCCTACTCAAAATATTTTGACTTTGAAGCCACCAATATCGATGATAACTGGGTTCAAATGGGAGCGCGCAAGACTGGCTAAGTTATAGAGCTTTGGATCTGCAAGCAATCTCAACGCAAATATGTTAGTGCCATCAAGGAAATAAACTCACTTTTTTATATTGATCACTTTTTAATCACTGACGTACAGGTTATTATTGCGCCCCCGGTTTTTCAATTAAGCGAAGTTGTCATCTTGTTTAGTATTGGCCCCTATCAAATTTCACATAGAGCGCTTTTAGCACCTATGGCAGGTGTAACTGATCTGCCCTTCCGTAAGCTATGCCGTGAAATGGGTGCGGGGTTGGTTGTATCAGAGATGGTCGCCGCTGATCCAAATACTTGGACAACCCGCAAATCTCGTTTACGCATTCAGTTCGGCGATGAGCCATCCCCAAAGTCTGTACAAATCGCTGGCTATGATCCACAGATGATGGCCCAGGCTGCGCAATTTAACGTCCTGCAGGGGGCAGACATCATCGATATCAATATGGGCTGTCCAGCAAAGAAAGTGTGTAAGCGTGCCGCAGGTTCTGCACTTCTGAAAGATCCAAAATTAGTGAAAAGCATTTTGCATGCGGTAGTAGATGCAGTTGACGTACCCGTCACACTTAAAATACGCACTGGCTGGGATCAGCAAAGTCGCAATGCAACCAGCATCGCCAAACTGGCGGAGGATGCCGGTATTGCCGCACTGGCTATTCACGGTCGAACTAGAGCCTGTCGTTTTGTCGGTGAAGTAGAGTATGACACAATTGCTCAGGTGGTAGACACTGTTTCGATTCCTGTGATCGCAAATGGCGATATTACGTCGCCAACACAAGCAAAAGCGGTGCTTACAAAAACTGGGGCTAGTGCAGTCATGATTGGCCGCGGGGCTCAAGGTAATCCATGGATTTTCAGACAAATAAATCACTATCTACAACAAGGCGAATTACTTCCTTCACCTACACTGAGTGAGGTGGGCAAGGTCATGTCGAGACATCTTTCGCAGCTGCATCAGTTTTATGGCGAGATCGGTGGCGTGCGAATCTCTCGAAAACACATTGGCTGGTACAGTGATTGGCTTCCCCAAGGCAAAGTATTTACCCAGCAATTTAATTGCCTAGAAAAGACTGAGCTGCAACAGCAACTGCTCGAGCAATTTTTCTCCAAGATTCAGTACCAAGAGCACGCGGCATGAACTCAGAAACAGATCAGTCAGATACTCGCTCAAGCAGCACCGATTTATCTCCCTCTGAGTCGGAACGAAAATCATTACGCGACAATGTTACTGAGGCAATGCAGTGCTACTTTGATGATTTAGACGGTCAAGACACACGGGATGTTTACAATATTGTAATGAATGAAGTGGAACCTCCACTGCTTGAAGCTGCAATGAAATATACGCGACAAAATCAAAGCAAAACTGCAGAACTACTTGGCTTAAACCGCGGTACCCTGCGCAAAAAACTTAAGCAATACAATCTCCTTTAAGGACCACAGAACAGCATGAGCAACCAACGTAAAGTATCCCGCGCCTTAATCAGTGTTTCAGACAAAACTGGCATTGTTGAATTTGCCCAAGGCCTAAATAAACATGGGGTGGAAATATTATCTACTGGCGGCACCTTTCAACTTCTGAAAGACAAGGGCATTGATGTCACCGAAGTGTCTGAGTATACAGGGTTTCCGGAAATGATGGATGGGCGAGTAAAGACACTGCACCCTAAAATACATGGCGCTATTCTAGGGCGACGCGGCACTGACGAGACGATAATGGAGGAACATGGGATTAAGCCCATTGATATGGTGGTAGTGAATCTGGATCCCTTTGCCGCTACAGTCGCTGATCCCAACTGTGACCTGCCTAAAGCCATTGAGAATATTGATATTGGTGGCCCAACCATGGTTCGATCGGCCGCCAAAAACCATCGGGATGTCGCTATAGTTGTCAATGTCAGTGACTACCAAAGCATCTTGGATGAGTTGGATAATAATCAGTGTCAGCTCAGTTACGACAGCAGATACCAACTGATGGTAAAGGCATTTGAACACACTAGCACTTACGATGGGATGATTGCCAATCACTTCGGTCGCCGTGATTCATCCAACCAAGAGCGGCCATTTTCAGATACCTACAATGTGCAATATATTCAAAAACAGGTTATGCGCTATGGCGAAAATCCTCACCAAAAAGCGGCTTTTTATACGGAGGCTGAACCAAATGAAGCCAGCGTAGCAACTGCCAGACAATTACAGGGCAAGGAACTCTCTTTTAATAATATTGCCGATACGGATGCCGCCCTCGAGGCAGTCAAACAATTTGAACAACCTGCCTGCGTAATTGTAAAGCATGCCAATCCCTGTGGTGTTGCAGTGGCAGCGAAGATTGGCGATGCCTATGATCTTGCCTTTGCCACTGATCCAGAATCTGCCTTTGGCGGGATTATCGCTTTTAATCGCGAATTGGATGAAATAACAGCATCCAAGATTTGTGACAAGCAGTTTGTGGAAGTCATTATTGCCCCATCAATTTCAGCCGCAGCCGCAACAGCCGTGAGTAGCAAAAAAAATGTGCGATTACTTGAATGTGGAAGCTGGGGAGATCAACGTCGCGAAGATCTAGACTATAAGCGAGTTAATGGCGGATTACTAATCCAAGATCGTGACAATGGTATGGTAACCGAGAAGGATCTAAATGTAGTAACCACGCGTGTGCCTACAGAATCAGAAATGGCAG
>CAXEWB010000201.1:0-5787 GCA_963999835.1 uncultured Cellvibrionales bacterium
CTGCGTCAAATAGATAGTATCGGCATAACGTGTCAATAATTCTATCACCTCTGCATTCACCGAGGGTACGCGCATGGCTGCAGCTTCCTGCAACTTGAAGATCGGGATACCGGCATCAACCAGTTTTTGCAACGATGCACTAATGTCCTCGAACTCTACCGCCTGATGACAGATATCAAACACAATGCCGAGGTGCTTGTGCAATAAGCTTAATGATTGCTCCGGTGTAATCCCGAGTTCTTCTGATAAACGCGCAACATTAGCCTCTGCATACAGGTGGTTGGTGAAGTAATCGACCACTTCATCTGTGGTTTCTAAAAAGCAATAGGGTTCTGGCTCGAGCGCCAGGCGTATGGTTTTACCCGTGCGTTCTTCCAATTCCACCAGACGTATAACGGTTTCAAGGGTATGCTTAGTGTACGCGGCGATTGTGGCATCAGTAACATTACCCTTATAAGCCAGTGGCGGACTTTGAATAGTCGGGCTGACCCCATCGACACAGACGTCAGCCAATACCTCGGCTACGTTAATAGTGTATTGCTTGCGCTGCTCTGTACTCCAGTCGGGCTCATAGACCCGCTCTTTAACCACATTTCCTTTAAAGGGTCCGTAGACAAAGGCGTTGACCGTATAAAGGTACATATCGTTGTCAGCAAAAAACTGCTTAAGTTTATTTCTTTCTTCAGCATTATTGACCAGTAGTGCGGCCGACTCGGCAGACAAACGCAGGGAAACGCCAAACGGGTCATTGGGTGACACCCGCTCTTTTACCTGTGGTACATACCTAGTAAGGCTATCCCACATTTCTTCCCAGGTGTCTCCCGGGTGGACTAATGTAGAATAGGTTAAATGCCCTATATTCTTGCCAAGATCCATACTGATCTCCTTTTACACACTGATTAATTCAAATATTTTCGCTGGTGACGACTAAACTTTTACTACCTGATGTGCTGTTGCTGACTGAACAATGGCATCAGTCACCGCTGAGCAGTGTACTATCTCATCTGGTGTGATCAGATAAGGCACACCGCCTTCGGCGGCATCGGCAAAGGCTTCCAACGCTGCTTTTACAACATCAAACTCGGCTGCCTGCCATACCTCAGCAGGTCCTTTGAGCGGCTTAAAAGTACAGTTTCCAAATAATTTCATACGCCGTTCTTCCGATGGCGCACCGGCAATATGGGTCATGCCTTCTAGCTTTATAAAGCCCTTGGAACCATAAACCTGAAAGTTAAAGCCACCACCTGTAGCTGTCATAGTGCCCAGGTAGCCAGAACAGCCATCCTTCATGCGGAACAGGATAGAGGTGGTATCATCTGCCTCAACCTCAATGGCGCGGCGGAAGCTCTGGCAGTAAACCTCATCAATTTCGCCAACCATATCGATCATTCCATCGATAGCGTGAACGCCCATTGGCGTTAGGCCACCGCAAGGAGTTTCAGATGTATCAGCGCGCCAGGCACCTGGCTTGAGGTAGAGCGCGTTAGGGAAGGTCATGGTGGCTTCAATATGCAGAATGGTTCCCAATTCACCATTCTTGACTTTTTCTCGAAGGGCCGTAATCTCAGGGTGGAAGCGCCGGCTATAACCTACGCCCACAGTAAGACCGGCTTCTGCGGCGGCATCCACTGCTTGCTGGGCACTCTCACCATCTAGAGAAAAGGGCTTTTCGCAGAATACATGCTTGCCGGCTTTTACCGCGGCCAAGGTTTGGTCCACATGCTGCGAGTTAGGTGTGACCAAAACAACAGCATCGATAGTGGGATCTTCAAGAATGGCCTCGTAGTTGGGCTTTAGTTCCATATCGTATTGCTTACAAAATTCAACAGCTTCTTCTGAAAGCGATCTTGTGGTCGCTGCTACAAATTTTATTTTGTCGCTATCCTGAACTGCCTCAACCTGGGTTTTACCCCACCATCCGAGACCTGCAATTGCTGCTCTAATCATATAGTTGTTCCTATTTTCGTCTTGCTAAATATTGGCCAAAAAGCCCAGAGCTCTATGGCATGTTTGTTCCCGACCCTGTTGTGCTTGCTTCTTTATTTGCGGTTCAAACAAGCACTAGGGAAATCGAAGGGAATAGAATTATCAACAATAAAACGAATGCCATAATCAGTGCGAATGGTGCGGCACCGAAGAATATATCAGACAGTGAGATATCCTCATCTTTTAAGGTACTCTTAATCACATAACAGGAAATACCCAAGGGCGGTGTTAGCAAGCCAATTTCAGCACCTAAAACCGTAATTACGCCAAACCATACGAGACTGATATCGAAGGGCATCACAATGGGTAAGAACAGGGGCACCAAAATTAGAATGATGGATGAAGTATCAAGAATGGTACCCATCAAAATCAGCAGCAAAACATAGATCAGTAAGATGCCGCCCAGCCCTATATTTAGACCCATTGCCCACTCACCCAGATCGGACGGCAAGCCCGTTAGTGCCAGCATGCGGCTGTACATGGTTGCTGCAATAATCAGTAGTAGAATTGACGCCGTAATATGCCCGGTTTCTACCAATACCTTCCACAACTTGGTCATGCTGAGCTTGCGCTTAAGCATAGCAACGATTAACGCACCCAGTGCACCCACACCACCGGCTTCAGTAGGTGTGAAAATACCGCCATAGATCCCACCAAGCACGATCAAAATCAAGGCTACAATGGGGCTACTCTTACGCAGAATTTCGGCTCTGGACATCACCTCATCTGCGCCGGTGCTTTTAACAATCTGATTCTTGTTATCAACAAAAATATAGCTGGGTTTGAAATGTGCGACACCCACAATTGCCCCACAAAATGCCAGGGACAAAAGAATGCCCGGCACAATAGCCGCGGTGAATAACGCAGCCACCGATTGTTCGGTAATGATGGCGAAGAGAATCAACATCACACTGGGAGGTATCAGCATGCCTAGCACAGAACTACCGGCCACCACACCAACCGCAAAACGGGGCTGGTAACCAAATCGCAGCATTTCTGGAACAGATATACGGGTGAAGACCGATGCCGATGCAATGCTGACGCCGGTGATGGCAGCAAAAATGGCGTTTGCAGCTACCGTTGCAACCCCTAAGCCCCCTTTGATATTAGCCAGCGCCTGACGGGCGACTGCGTAATTATCTTTGGCAAGACCGCTCTGACTGACCAACAGCCCCATCAGCACAAAAAGTGGAATAACGCCAAAGATATAGCTGGAAATACCGTTGGAGGCAGCCAATGTCAGCAGGTAGACAGGCGCCTCCAAATCCCCACGCATTAACCATACGCCCACAAATGATACTAATCCCAGTGCGATTGGCACATAAAGCCCAGCATAAATAAGAACAATAATAATCAGGACGGATATGAGCCCTATTTCCATACCACTCATGTAGCGCTCTCCACAGACTTTCTAAGGCTGGCCACATGCTGCATGGCCTGAATCAGGAACTGCAATGCAGTAACAAAACAGCCTACTACCAAAATCAGATTAATAGGCCAAACCGGTGCGGTAAAGAGGCCCAGTGTTCCAGTATAGTAATCACGTTCATAAGCTTCTATTAAGCGCGGAACACCACCAAGGATGATCAGTGCCATTAAAACAGCGCCCGCCATGTCATAAATAAAGCCCAACACATGACCAAGTTTTGGACGCTTTGAGACTATCTGTACAAACAAGCCATCGGAGCGAGTTAATCGACCAGCACGTACCGTATCGCACAACTGTAAAAATACTATGCCAACAATTGACAACTCGATGAGCTCAGGTACGCCATCGATTGGGTGGTTGAACAATAGCCGTGAAAAAACATCGGTATTGATAACCACCATTAGTAGAAATATCCACAGCGTGCCAATGGCATTCAGACCGCCGATAAGGTGGGAAAATGGCACAGCTATCTGTTTTTTATTTAGCATAAGACCATGCCCCTCTATTCCCTGTCCCATTGGCGCAAAATCGGTTGATTATTAGCCCGCATAATGTCCATATAGTCGTTCAGAATAGCTTCACCCGGAAAGCCTCTGGCTTCCATATCCTCCACCCATTCCCGGGCGAGATTGGGCAGACTATTCGCCCAGTCACTACGCTGTTCTTCGGTTAAAGTGACAATATTTCCACCATTCTCGACATATTCCTGCCGCGCTTTTATCCCTTTTTCGATCACATCTTTGGCCAGGGCATCGCGGTAATCTACTGCTGTGCTGGCAAGTACTTGCTTAACTTCTTCGGGAAGGCGTTCCCAGGTGCGTGTATTCACATTGACCACTTTGGAATTGGTAGCGCCGATGCCAATATCAACATAGGATTGCGCCACTTCGTAAATCTTATAGGCTGTGGCTGCCTCAGACCAAATGACGGCACCATCTACAAGCCCGGTATCAATATTGTTGTAGTAATCAGCGAGGTTGCTGCCCACTGCTACAGCCCCCACGCCACCTACATACCTTAGGTTAATTCCCACACCTGCAATTTTGGTGCCCTTGAAATCATCAAGGGATTTGATAGGCCGGCTCATAAAGACCTGATAATTGTCGATATTACCCAAAGTTGCCAAGCTGACCTGATTGTATTTCTTCCATTCATTTTTTACCGACGGATAGCGATCGGCCAGATCCGTCATGGCTTTACCCACTAAATCCGCATCGGATGTCACAAAGGGCGTTGCATAAGAAAGATTGTAAAACGGGACTTTGTCTGGATGAAAAGGCGTGGTAACGATACCAATATCACCAATGCCATACTTCAGTGCGTCGAGCACCCCTTTATGCTTTGCCACAGTGCCGCTAAATGCTTTGATCCACTTGATCTCATAGTTACCGGTATGCGCCAACCGCCGGTCTACTTCAGGTATATAGTAATCAAGAAACACTCTGGTCCAGGAAGAAGTAGGCGCATAAGCGTCGATTGCCGTTAGGGTAATTTTTTCTGCGGCAAGCGCTAAATTTGAACCCAAGACTAGTAGCAGACAGCCGGCAAAATTTGCAAACCGACCCAGTCTACGACCACCTTGCAGTGACTTATATAAGCTTTGTGATGGGTACTCAGTTTTCATACAAATCCAGCGAAGAAATTACTATCGGTATAATTGATTTATTATCATTTATGATGTTAAATCACCGAACAATCGGAGTCAAGTCTGGATTCCGTTCGATGAACGCCTCGCGAAAATGAGACCCTATGACAGTGAGAGTACATTGATATGATCGCCGCCGCTTCCTTTGACTTAACCAGCGGAGCTGTGTTGCTGCGCCTGATCTGCGCGCTGTTTTTTATCCCTCACATGTACTTCAAAGCCATTGGCAACCCACCGCCGGCTATTGCGATTTTTACCAAGGCGGGTTACCCGAATCCCATTGTCTTTGTGCGCATGGCACTTGTAGTAGAGCTGGTTGCCAGCACAGCGTTGTTGTTGAACATTTATACACAATATGTCGCGCTGCTGTGTGCCTGTATTCTCGGCGTCGCTGCCGTTTCAATCTTTTTTGCCAACGACAAGAAGTGGATCTGGCTCTGGCCCAAGGGCGGCAAGGAATACACAGTATTCTGGGCGCTTTGCTGTGTCGCCGTTTCGATGCTCTATTGGCAGTAGGTCCGGGCAAAAAAACCAGATAATAGGGGAAGATTGTAATTATTCAGCATGTACGAAAAAATAAGGATAGTGGTAAGCATTGATTGCCCTAAATCGTCACCAAGCGATCCGCATTTGCCTTGATATAGTAATAAATCTCGACCCTCTCTCGCAGACCGTTTGCGAAGAAAGGCTCTGACTGATAAACCTGCTCCACCTCAGCCCTGTTGTC
>CAXEWB010000202.1:0-3663 GCA_963999835.1 uncultured Cellvibrionales bacterium
CAATACAGTGGCCAGTGGAAACAGCAATCACAGGCGTTGGAAATGCCAGTATACGCCTTGCCATCTTAGATCCGCGAGCTGTTAATTGAATTGCCTGTTCTGGTCCTTGGGCTATCTCTTTGAGATCAAATCCTCCTGAAAAAATTCCCTCTCGACCTTTTAATATGACCATAGCCCGGGCTTTCTCAGCTTGATCAAACGCAGCGCCCAACTCCTTCCACATAGCCGAAGACAATGCATTAGCCTTGCCATCATCCATCGTTATGTTGGCGATACCATTTTCTAATTTATAACTCACCAATTGGTTCATTGATGGTTTCTCCTCTGTCGTTTAAATTTGCATTGGCCTTAAATTTATTCTGTTAGAATTTTAACCTCAAGTGAATGGAAAATTATAAATCTATGTGAATTAGGGGTCACAATTTGCTAGTGGAACATCACTATTGTTAATTTAGATAGTCTAGCTGTACCTGACTGTACTACACTTACTTTGCAAGCGACAGTTAGCAAATTTTAAGAAGAAAATGCACTCTCGATAAGACAACAAATTCCATGAGTTCAAACCAAGATATCAGCGCCTACACACCCATGATGCAACAGTACTTGCGCATGAAGGCCGAACACGCAAAAGATTTATTGTTTTATCGCATGGGCGATTTCTATGAACTGTTCTTTGAAGATGCAAAAAAAGCCAGTCAGCTGTTAGACGTGACACTCACAGCACGAGGTAAGGTCAATGGAACACCCATCCCAATGTGTGGCGTTCCCTATCATGCTGCAGAGAGCTACTTAGCTAAACTTGTTAAACAAGGTGTATCCGTGGCGATCTGCGAGCAGATTGGCGATCCCGAGACAAGCAAAGGCCCAGTGGAAAGGGCTGTAGTTAGAGTGCTTACACCAGGAACTCTCAGCGACGAGGCTCTTCTCGATGATCAAAGCGACAACCTATTGGTGGCAATGCACCTATTTGAAAATCAATATGGCATTGCAACATTAGATATGAGTAGTGGTCGCTTTATGGTCCTGCAGGTTTCTGATGAGACTGAGTTGCAAAGTGAATTACAGCGACTTAACCCTGTTGAAATACTGATTTCCGAGGACTTTCCATCACCTCAATGGCTAAACAACTGGAGTAACGTTAGATCTCAACCACCATGGTTATTTGACCTCGATAGCGCCAATCGACTGTTGAATCAGCAATTTGGAACAAGGGACTTGAGTAGCTTTGGCTGCGATCACCTGCCCCTAGGCATCTGTGCTGCAGGTTGCTTATTACAGTATGCAAAAGATACTCAGCGGGGCGCCCTCCCCCATATATGCTCTATAAGCGTTGAAAATCGCGAGGACAGCATCGCTCTAGATGCCGCAAGCAGGCGCAACTTAGAATTAGATATAAACCTTGCAGGGAGTCAGGAAAATACTCTTTTTTCTGTGTTAGATAAAACAGCCACGAGCATGGCAAGCCGTCTTTTGCGTCGTTGGTTAAATCGACCCCTTAGACAAAGGAATCAACTTTTAGCACGTCAACAAGCCATTTCTGAGTTACAGAATGATTACCTGTATGAAAGCCTAAGCACTCACCTAAAGCAGGTGGGTGATATGGAACGCATTCTAACAAGGGTTGCCCTCCTGTCAGCTCGACCCAGAGACCTGACTCGCCTGCTCTTTTCCCTTGCAGTACTTCCACAAATAAAAGCGTCCCTTGAAAAGTCGAAAGTAGCACATATTGCAAGCTTACTGAACGCTGCGAAACCTCTACCGCACTTGGTTGATCTTCTTCAACGCGCGATTATAGAGAACCCGCCAGTGGTAATTCGTGAAGGTGGTGTTATCGCTGATGGATACGACAAAGAACTTGATGACTTGCGCGCACTTAACAATAATGCCGGGGAATTTCTTTTAGCCATGGAAGAGCGTGAAAAGACTGCTACCGGCATTTCAACGCTCAAGGTTGGTTACAACAGGGTCCATGGCTACTATATTGAAATATCCCGCGCCCAGAGTGAACAAGCCCCTGCAGAATATATTCGCCGTCAGACCCTAAAAAATGCTGAGCGCTTTATCACGCCGGAACTAAAAGAATTTGAGGACAAAGCGCTGAGTGCCAAAAGTCGCGCTCTAAGTCGAGAAAAACAACTTTACACTGAGCTTTTAGAAACCCTCAATATAGATTTACAGCCACTACAAAAATGTGCTTCTGCAGTCTCTGAAATTGATCTTTTGGCCACACTGGCCGAGCGCGCCCATAGCCTTAATTTTTGCCAACCTGAACTGACCGAGGAAGCGGGAATTTCTATCAAGGGCGGACGTCATCCTGTCGTGGAGCAGGTGTCCTCTGAACCCTTTGTAGCCAATGATTTAGACATGAACAGCAATCGGAAAATGCTGATAATCACTGGTCCTAATATGGGCGGAAAATCGACCTATATGCGACAGGCAGCGCTGATTGTTCTAATGGCGCAAATTGGCAGCTTTGTACCCGCATCCAGCGCCAAAATTGGTCTGGTAGATCGTATTTTTACTCGAATAGGCTCATCGGATGATCTGGCAGGTGGACGCTCTACATTTATGGTTGAGATGATGGAGACTGCCAATATTCTTCACAACGCCACTGATCAGAGTCTAGTCTTAATGGACGAGGTGGGTCGCGGCACTAGTACCTTTGACGGGCTTTCGTTAGCGTGGGCCTGTGGCTTACATTTGGCAGAAAAAGTCAAGGCATTCACACTGTTTGCTACCCACTACTTTGAGCTCACCGCATTACCCAACAACCTTAGCAATACAATTAATGTACACCTTGATGCGACAGAACATAAGGACAGCATTGTCTTTCTGCATACTATCCAAGAGGGGCCTGCCAGTCAGAGCTATGGACTCCAAGTCGCAAAATTAGCAGGTATTCCCAGAGAGGTGATTAATCTTGCTAAACAACAACTAGAACAGCTTGAAGCCAACAATCATTTAACCGACAACTCCGCCTCAACCGATAGTGCTGATCAAAAGAGAGTCAGTCCAGCATTGTCCCCTCAAGCGGAATTGTTTACTCCAGATGGCAACCGAGATCTAGAGAAAAAGGTGAGAGATATCGCACCCGACGAACTCTCTCCCAAAGAGGCGCTTAACTTACTTTACGAACTTAAGAAGCTACTTTGATATCCCAGAATAGAACCAGGCTTGACTCGCACCACTCACTAGTTTGACACTTAACTGAGAGCGACGTGATGCGAGCATAGAAAATAACTGATTTGATTGGGCAAATATTTAGTAAGGCAATAATTTTAAAAATCCAAACTTACCGTTGTCCACAGCAACAATTAGACCGCCATCACTGGCATAGGCAATAGCCTCTCCAGCCCAGTCTTCACCACCGTAACCAATAAAAGTATTTTCCCATACTAATGTTCCATCGGGTGAATAGCACAATATATAGACCTCCCATTGATCGGAACAACCATTTTCATTGCAGGCGCTGTATTCCCAATACTCATCTCCTGTTCCGGCGACAACATAGATATCACCGTTCGCACCCACCGTTAGATCCCATACCTCGTCATGGATATATCTGGGATCAAAGCCCCTTGGATTACCTCTTTTGCGCTCCCATAGGGTGTCACCTGACTGATTGAGTTTAACTGTATAGGTATCCCAGTTTTGCACTCCCGA
>CAXEWB010000203.1:0-2530 GCA_963999835.1 uncultured Cellvibrionales bacterium
AACTTGTCCTTAATAATCTTAAAAACAATATTGTAGGATGGTAGGGTAAATACCGTCATCACCATCCCTTTAATGCCTGGTGCAATGATGAACTGATCATCGGAATGATTGAGGTGGCTGACAAACTCGCGAAAAAACTCTGTCTTAGCATGCTTTGGGAAGCCCAGCGAGTTATAAATCTCAAAGTCGCGCTTCATTGGCATCAAGGTCTTTAAGAAATGCGCATACTGATAAGGTAAAGGAGCATCGACCATAAAATGATTGCGTGCGAAGCTAAAAACAACACTTAAGTCATCAGTGTTAAACAGAGCGGTGTCTACATACAGGGTGTTCTGCTCGGTATTTAGAAAAACCAGAGCCATAGGAAATACTTTTTTATCGGCCACTATACGTCCTACCATATAAGCGGCTTTGCCGCGATAGAAGGTGGACTCTAAGATATCAAATTTGACCTTACTGTTTCTGGTGGAGTCTGCGAGATGCGGCACCACCTCTTGCTCAAAGACACTCATAATGCAGTCTAAATCCAGTTCTATATCTTCGCCTGGCAGGGAGAATTCTGAATCCTTAAGAATGCGTCGAAACATATCGCGGAAGTTATTACCCTCGTAGCGGACGAAAATACTGTATTCCGCCTCCGGTGCTTCAATTAACTGGGAGGAGAGTACATAGATAATATCGTCACTTATCTTTCCATGATCATGTATATCGCCGAATACTGAGTTAAAAAATGTCTCAGCGATCTCAAAATTGGGAAAATTAAATACCAGCTGGGTGTAGGCTGTCTTGGCCTCTGCCCACAGATTAAGATCAGCAATATCTTTGTTGGTCACTATGCCCAAATAATGAACCGTCTGGGCAACCTTCTGTCTGTAGAGTTCTAGGCGCTCCACATTAGCTTCTTGCACACCTTGCCAATCGGCTTTTTCAAAACGTGCCTTGGCGCTGAGTGTAGCGTTTAGGTAGTCGGCAAAATAACTGCGAAAACCATTGAGAATGGTCTTTGCCATTCTTCTTGCAGTGGAATTATGGGTCAGGTTTTTGGCGACCATTGGTTTACCTACTCTAGCAACTGTTGTAATTTCTTAAGTTGCTTCCGATTGTGAGCATTGCTAGCAGTGACAGACACAGTTTCGGGTAGAGCCTGAGGAGGTTCAACGGTAAACTCCTCACCGCCTAATAGCCTGTCGCAGTAGACTAAATAAACCTGTTCAAAAAGAGGAAATGCCTTTTGTTCCACTTCGTTGGCCAGTGTATGCCAACCACAGTCACGGCCAGCATGGTAGACAATGGGATGAGACCAGTGATGAGCGGATTTGGGGCTGGGGGTGTTGCAGGCCTCCCGATAGGCACTGCGTGGACTGGGAAGACCCTTGGGCATCCCCGCGTTGCGGCAGGCCTCAAGCATTTTATGCAAGGTAGGCAGATAGTCATTTTCGGCAATTATTTTTTCCGCAGCTGCGCAAATGGTGTCAGATGAGAATTGATTCAATTTGTTAAGCCACAGATTTTTGGCTAATTTTTCTGACTTGGTATTGTCGCCAAAGGCACTGAAATATTGATTATGATAATTTATTTGAAACAGTGCGAAAACCTGATTGATAGCATCGATCAGTTGAGGATCAGCCGGAGGAGATTCAGGATGCCCAGCTTCGGTCGGAGAGCGCATCGATGATGTTGCGATCTCGGATGCGACTTGTTGGATTAGATCCCTGCTGTTTGCCATAATTTTTATCTGCTATCTGAGGTTGAGTATGTCGCGCCCACTGGCGTTTTACATACTGAAGAAATTTTGTGCTCCATGAAGATTGAGCAGCACCGTTCTCTTGCCAATAGAGAACAAATTCAGCGATTAGTTGTTCGGCAAATTGACGTTCTATATTGGCCATCTGCAATACATCATAGACACTTTCCTTTGGACGCCAGTTCGCTGTCATCGGTCGTGGCATTGTATCCTGGTTGACCATGCCACTGTAGAAGTGCCATTGATGGCGCACATGCTGAACAAACTTCGAGTCCCATGTACTGGAAAGATCACCCTTGCTGCGCCAGTAAAGAATAAACTCTGGAATGGCATCTTCAACAAAATTCTTATTAATTTCTCCCTGACCAGTGAGAATATTTAAGGCATCCTGAGAGGGTCGCCAGTCACCGGTCATTGGCAGTTCTTTGCGTTTACGAAAAGTTTCACTTTGCGCTTTTTGCCACTCTCGCCATACCTCTTTGATAAATTTAGATTCCCAACTGTGATGAGGAATATTGCGACTGCGCCAGTAAGTAACAAACTGAGGGATTTGCTGTCGAGCAAAGTGATCAGTTACACCCAACTGCGCAAGTTGGCGCAGAGTATCTTCTTGCGGTTGCCAATTCGTACCTATACTTTTTGCTGATCGTGGACCTTGCTCTGAGGGGACAGTCTTGGACGCAACGGTGGGTTGAGATAACGCTTGTGGATTAGATCTGACAGCGCCCTCATTAAAGGCAAAACGAAATTCGCTACTCACTGAAAAGGGTCCGCCACCTATTAGCA